>NZ_JBLWMW010000010.1:0-101487 GCF_048515945.1 Pseudoalteromonas 'SMAR' | reverse complement strand
ATCAGTGATTTTATATGCCCTATATTAGATCAGATATTTAAGCGAAATGGTATTACTGCTTATACTGAGCATCAAAGTATGAGGGTATTATTAGCCTGTCACCAATGTGAGTGTTCACTTTTCTTATTGGTATTCATTGGTCAAAAAGCTTCTTATTTAATCGGAATATTCAGGCCTATAGGCTTGACTCAGCATCAGCACAGTGTAGCGCAGATTTATAAAATACTAGGCATGGAGAGTTAAACAGCTGGAACCCTTATGTGCCAGCCGTCTGAAAGAATTATTTATTATCAAGCTTTTGGGAGTACACCGTGACCTGGTTGCGGCCATTTTCTTTCGATGCGTACAGCGCTTGGTCGGCGGCTTCGATCCACTGCTCATGCTTTTCAAAGGCATCAGTATACACGGCAACACCCAGGCTAACCGTTATTTTGATCTGTTGCTCATCATAGTAGATAGAGGAGTTTTCGATTAAGCAACGTAGTCGCTCAGCAAAGGTAAGTGCTCCTGGCTCATCGGTATCAAGTAAGGTAACGGCAAACTCTTCCCCGCCATAGCGTCCTGCCGTATCGGTTTCTCGCAAGGTTTTACGTAATAGGTCAGAAATGTGTCTGATCGCTTCGTCGCCACCACTGTGACCATATTCATCATTAATACGTTTAAAGTGATCAATGTCGAACATCAGCAGCGCACTTTGGCCCTGATTACGTTTTAAACGTTTAAACTCTTGTTTTAGGCTTTCTTCCCAAAAACCACGGTTATGCAGTTGAGTAAGACTGTCGGTTCGACTGATTTTTTCCAACTGCTTGTTTAAGGACTCGAGCTCCAGCTTATTTACCGCCTCATCGGTGACATCATAAATGATCACACAAATATGGCCTACGTCGCCTGTGACTGTGGTGAGGGGAATAAAAGTAGCATTTTGGTACATATAATCCGCTTTACCAGTGATGGGACGGTAGTTTTTAAAGCGAAAAATATACGGTTGCTGCTCCCAAATAGTAAATGAGCGATTTTTAAGTACAAAAACTGGTTCGGCTTTAGAGCGAAACCACTGCTCATCTATGCCAGGAAATAAGTCGAACACTTCTTTGTCTTTTACCGCGCTTGGCAGTAAACCAGAGTGGTTTTCCATAAAACCATTCCAAATACATACTTTGTAGTCGCGATCGAGCACCACCAAGCCTACATCTACGGTGTTAAACATATCCATTAACCAATGGATTTCATTCATATCAAAGTCGGCTGCTGGCATCGTTAATCATCCAATAAGTAAGCTACTTTATATTTCAAGGTTTTCAGCGAGTCCTCAGTAAACAGTAGCATTAAATCGCAGTTGATGTTGTGATCTTCTATTCCGTAGCTAATTTCTATCGCTAGAGTACGTTGCCAACGCGATTTATTCGCTTTAACTAACTCTGAGACATCAGCATGTTGCCCAAGCACTACTGGGTGGCCTTGACTGAAAGGCATATCGAGCTGTTTTGATAAACCGGTTAATATTGCACCAATCAAAATATTGCTAATGTCCATCAGAAGTTCTAACTCAACCTTGTGGTTGAGCTCACCATGGTAATTCATCAACGAGGCAATTTCTTTGAAGCTTGAATCATTCAATAATAACAATGCCTCACCGGATACTCCGCCACCAATGAAGCCCTGGCAAACGCCAGACGTGGTGGCATTGGCGTCAATCGCCTGTAAAGCCATATGCAACTCATTAACTTCCAAAACATTAACATTGGGAATAGGTAACTCGACAAAAACATTAAGTAGTCGCGCTAACAAATCTCCCGCTTGACCCATAGCAACGTTAGTGAGCTCTTGATAGATATCACGCACTTCAGGGTCTAGTTGCTCACCTAACTTATGGACTAAGCTCTCACGGATGGCTTTATCTTTTATTCCGTGATGCTCAATAATCTCAGCTAGCTTGGCGGCATCGCAAGGTTTGCGAATAAAATCAATGGCGCCCAATTCAATCACCCGCTGGTGGGCGTTAGGTTGGATATCCCCAGAGACAACCACGGTCAGCACAGACAAGCCCTGTTCATTAATGGCCTGGAGTACACCATAACCATCCATTTGCGGCATGTTGAGATCTAGAAACAGAATTTCAGGAGAGAGCGCTTTAATTTGTTCAATGCATTCAATGCCATTTTCAGCAAATTCAACCTTGATGTCCCAATCATCAGGCAGTGACCGGGCCAATTGGCGGCGGGCAAGTTTTGAATCGTCGCAGATCAGGACTAGTGTTGACATACAAGCTCTCTTTTCTATTTCCCATGCTTATCGGCACATTGATGGGAAGTTTTAGTTATAATTATGAGATAAAAGCTCAAAATTGCGACATATGTTAATAAAAGACGTCAATATTGACAATCTAAATATCGCTTAAGCTTGGTTACTCACTGTCAGTATAATACACTCAATTAAATTAAGTTAACTTCAAAAGGAATACTTTATGCTGAAAGCCCTATTGTTAGCGAGTAGTCTTATTAGTGCCTCGGCGCTTGCCTTTGACCTACCAGAGAACACTCTTGATGCAGGTAAAGTAAAAGCAGGTGGTAAAGCGGTCGTCTTACTCGGCTCTGGCGTCAGCCAAGGCCAAGCAGCACCTGACTTTAAAGTCGCTGATGGCGATTTTACTGCCGTTACTTTGGCGGATTTTGAACGTCGCGCGGTTTTAATTAGCGTGGTGCCAAGCCTAGATACCGGCACCTGTAGCTTACAAACCAAACACTTTAATGAACAAGTGGCAGACAAGTTTCCTGATGTCGCCATGCTTACCATTAGCGCCGACTTACCTTTCGCGCAAAAGCGCTTCTGCAAAGCAGAAAATATCGACAAAGTAAAAACCTTATCGGATTCGGTGTGGCATTCATTTGGCGAAAATTACGGTCTACTGATCAAAGACATGGGGTTGTTGAGCCGAGCCATTTTTGTCCTCGATAAGGACCACAGAGTGGTTTACAAACAGCTGGTAGAAAACCTTTCAAAAGAGCCTGACTATGACCCTGTAGTCAAGGCGCTAGAGCAACTCTAAGCAACCTGGCAATAAAAAAGCCAGTGACAAGTAAACTTGTAACTGGCTTTTTCTCTCTTGATAAGCTTATTTATTTAAATCAAGCATCAATTTATTAAGGCGGTTAACGAAGCCAGCTGGGTCTTTTAAGCTACCGCGCTCCGCCAACATAGCTTGGTCCAATAATACTTCCGACCACTGCGCAAATTTGTCCTCATCTTGCTCGGTGTTCAGGTGTTTAACCAGCTGGTGCTCTGGGTTTAACTCAAATACCGGCTTGGCTTCTGGCACCGCTTGACCAACCTGCTCCATAAGTTTTTGCATTTGCGAACTCATATCATGGTCGTCGGCAACAACACACGCCGGAGAATCCGTTAAACGGTGAGTAAAGCGTACTTCTTTGACTTTGTCACCTAGGACTGTTTTAACGCGTTCAATTAAGCCTTCGACTTCTTTCTCGCTTTCTTCCTGAGCTTTTTTGGTTTCTTCATCGTCCATGTCGCCAAGGTCTAAATCACCACGCGTAATGGATTGAATTTGTTTTTCTTCAAATTCAGTGAGGTGGCTCATCATCCACTCATCAACACGGTCGCTTAGCAATAATACTTCGATGCCTTTCTTGCGGAAGATTTCTAAGTGCGGTGAATTTTTCGCTGCTTCAAAGCTGTCTGCAACCACATAGTAAATCTTATCTTGGCCTTCTTTCATGCGCTCAATGTATTGCTCTAGCGAGACATTTTGAGTTGCTTCGTCTGTGTGAGTCGAGCTGAAACGCAATAGTTTAGCAATGGCGTCTTTATTGGCCATATCTTCTGCTGGGCCTTCTTTGATCACATTACCAAACTCATTCCAAAATGCTTGGTAGTCTTCAGGTTTATTTTTGCCCATGCGATCAAGCATTTTTAATACCCGTGAAGTACAGCCTTTGCGAATCGCTTGAGTGATCTTGTTATCTTGCAGAATTTCACGCGATACGTTTAACGGTAGATCATTAGAATCTAGTAAGCCTTTAACAAAGCGCAGGTAGCTTGGCATAAACTGCTCGGCGTCATCCATGATGAACACACGTTGCACGTAAAGCTTAAGACCTGATTGGCGCTCGCGATTGTATAAATCAAACGGCGCTTTTTTCGGGATATATAACAAGCTGGTGTATTCAGTCTTACCTTCTACTTTGTTGTGTGCCCAAGTCAGTGGCTCTTCCCAATCATGGCCCACATGCTTGTAGAATTCTTTGTATTCTTCTTCGCTGATCTCAGATTTGTCGCGCGTCCAAAGTGCAGTCGCTTTGTTGATGGCTTCCCACTCACCTGGTTGTGCTTCAATCTTTTCACCGTCAGGCCCTTCAGACTCAGGGACTGGCTCTTTGTATAGTTCAACCGGAATGGAGATGTGATCTGAATACTTAGTCACAATACCGCGCAGACGGTAAGACTCTAAAAACTCTGTTTCGTCATCACGAAGGTGTAGCGTGATTTCAGTACCGCGCTCAGGCTTGTCGATGTCGGCGATGGTGAACTCGCCTTCGCCTTGTGATTCCCACTCAATGGCGTGTTTTTCACCCGCTTTACGAGTACGAACAGTGACTTTGTCTGCCACGATAAATGCAGAATAAAAACCCACACCAAACTGGCCAATAAGCTGTGAATCTTTGGCCTGATCGCCGGTTAAGTTTTTGAAAAACTCAGCCGTGCCCGACTTTGCAATGGTGCCCAGTGAGCTTATCACCTCATCGCGCGTCATGCCGATACCATTATCAGCGATGGTCACAGTTTTAGCGTCTTTATCAACGCTGATACGTACACGTAAATCGGCGTCACCTTCATAAAGGTCACCGTTTTGCAGTGCTAGATAACGTAGTTTGTCGGCCGCATCGGATGCGTTAGATACCAATTCGCGTAAAAAGATCTCTTTGTTTGAGTACAAAGAGTGGATCATTAGGTTTAATAGTTGTTTGACTTCTGTTTGAAAGCCTAATGTTTCTTTTTGAGCTGCGGACATTGTTCTCTCCAATATAAGCAATTAGTGCAGTTTGTATAAACAAAACCTGAATATGCTTGCTATATGGGGGAGAGAGAAAAAGGATTCAAGAGGGACAGTGCTAATTTTTTAACAATTCGCTCTACTTTAGTTTAGTTAAGTAGAGCGAAGCCATGAAATGGGCTTAAGACAACTTTTTACGGCCGCTAAAGGCATGCATCAATGTCATGCCGTCGACTAAGTCCAGTTCACCCCCCACTGGCATGCCATGAGCAATACGCGAAGCATCGACTTGGTATTTATCACATAGTTCAGAAATGTAGTGAGCAGTCGCTTCGCCTTCAACTGTTGGATTAGTTGCCAGTATCACTTCTTTTATCTTACCGGCACTGAGTTTGTGCTCTAAAATATCTAAGCCAATTTCATTGGGGCCAATGCCATCTAAAGGAGAAAGATGCCCCATCAGCACAAAATACAAGCCGTTGTACTGTCCGGTTTGTTCAATGGCAAGGACATCGGTGGGCGATTCAACCACACACAATAGCCCAGTGTCTTGACGCTTTACACTCTGGCATGTATCACAGGTTTCTACTTCGCTAAACGTCCGGCAACTGCTGCAATGCCCCACGGCTTGCATCGCGTGTGACAAACATTGTCCTAATTGACTGCCGCCGTCTCTATCACGTTCAAGTAAATGAAAAGCGATCCGTTGCGCCGATTTAGGCCCAATACCAGGCAAGCAGCGTAACGCTTCGATTAGCGCAGTTAAACTTGGAGATAATTGCATAAAGTTACTTCTATTACTGGCATCGACTGAGCACCTATTTCAGATTATGGCGAAATAATAAGGGATCTTTGCGCTGAATAAAAGCCCGGTGTATTTGCCAACTCTACACTCGCTGCAAGCTATAGCCTGAACCATTTACCATTCATTCACCGTAAAAAGTTGAGTTAGTACCTAATTAATTCAAGAATCAGAAACCATGAGCAAGATTACCTTGCCGTAGATGATTGACGATATCGATAACTAGAGAAAAGTAATGAAAAAAACAATAATAGCAAGTTCATTAGCAGCCTTGATATTAAGCGGTTGCAGTGAACCAAGTATTAATAACAAGAGTAGTGAAGTTGAAAACGTTGCGGCTAAAGCAGATAGCCCACAAGCAGAACTGGGCACTTTTGGAGTTGACCTTTCTGCTCGCGATGAAAGTGTTAAGCCTGGCGACGACTTTTTTATGTATGCCAGTGGTACTTGGTACGAAAACTATAAAATGCCAGCGGATAAAACACGATTTGGTGCTTTCTCAGCATTAGCTGAGCGCAGCGAGGAACAGGTTAAAACTATCGTTGAAGAAATCGCTAATGCTAAAGACCTAAATGAAGAGCAGCAGCTTATTGCTGATTTCTATAATGCCTATATGGACGTTGAAAGATTAAATAAATTAGGCACCAAACCCATCGAGCCACTGCTACAAGAAATCGATGCCATTACAGATACTGATGGCCTAACAAAAGTATTCGGAGAATCTTGGCTCACCGGTGTTAAGTCGCCAATTGGCGGTGGAATGTGGTTCAACCGTTTAGACCCGAATAAATACGAAATGTCTATGGGGGCTGGTGGATTAGGCCTTCCTGACCGTTCATTTTACTTAGAAGATGCTGAGCGTTTTGTAAAAACCCGTGCAGAGTATGTTCAGCACATTGCTGACATGCTAAAAATTATCGGCAAAGATAAGGCTATGGAGCGTGCAGAATCCATTTTGGCACTTGAAACTAAAATGGCTGCAGGCCATTGGCCACGAGAAAAGCGAAGAAACCGAGATCTAACCTTAAATCAAATCAAACGTGAAAACTTAGATACTCAATACCCCGGCTTTAATTGGGATTTATACTTCCAACAAACGGGTTACAAAGTCCCACAACTAAATATGGCGCAACCTGAGCCGATCAGAGCAATGATTAAGCTCATTAACTCTGAAGACATAAACGTTTGGAAAGATTACTTGGCATACCATGCCCTAAGTGGTAACGCTTCATTGTTATCAGAAGACGTTTTTAACACTAACTTTGCTTTTTATGGTAAGCACTTAAGTGGACAGCAACAACCTCGCGATCGTTGGAAACGCGCAATAAGTGCTATGTCAGGTACTCAGTCTCTAGGTTTCGCTATCGGTAAAGTGTATGTAGATCGCTACTTCCCTGAGTCTTCAAAGCAACAGATGTCTGAGCTGGTAGAGAATTTACGTAAAGCTTTAGGCGAAAGAATTGACAACCTAGATTGGATGGGAGAAGAAACTAAGGTCAATGCGCAAGAGAAACTTGCGGCTTTCACTCCTAAAATTGGTTATCCTGATGAGTGGCAGTCATTTGCTGGCTTAACATTAACTGATGATGATTTAATGTCTAATGTTAAGAATTTAAGAACGTTTTTCCGCAATGAAAGTGTTGCCAAAGAGCTAGAAAAAACCGATCGTAACCGCTGGGGAATGACACCACAACGTGTGAATGCTTATTACAATAGCTCATTTAATGAAATCGTGTTCCCTGCCGCAATTTTACAACCTCCATTTTTCGATCCAAATGCGGATCCTGCCGTCAACTACGGTGGTATTGGTGCCGTGATAGGCCATGAAATGGGACACGGGTTTGATGACCAAGGCTCGAAGTCAGACGCCTCTGGTGTTCAACGTAATTGGTGGAGTGATGCCGACCGCGCTGCATTTGAAGAAAAAGCAGATAAACTTGCGGCTCAATACAGTCAATATGAACCAATCGAAGGTAACTTTGTTAATGGCCGCAACAGCTTAGGTGAAAACATTGGTGATGTCGGTGGCTTGGCTATGGCTTATCATGCCTACAAGTTAAGCTTAGGTGGCAAAGAAGCACCAATTATTGACGGCCTTACCGGTGACCAACGCTTTTTCTTAGCATGGGCGCAAGTATGGAAAGAAAAACGTACCGAACAAAGTATGCTCAATCAGCTTCGTGCTGGTACCCACGCTCCTGGTCGATATAGAGCTTTAGCACCACGTAACCACGATGCTTGGTACAAAGCGTTCGATGTTAAGCCTGGAGATAAGTTGTACTTAGCACCTGAAGACCGCGTTCGTATTTGGTAACCGTTGCTAATTGCCCCATGATTTTATTGCCATGGTGAGATTAGCGCGAACTAACCACTGTTAGTGCTAATTAATTGTTTGCACTATCATTATTCAAGCTAGAGCAACGCTAACCTAATAGCACGTCAACTATTATTAGGCGCAGCAAAATCAATGCGCTTATAACTGCGCCTAACACCATAGTTAGGCGCAGCTGCCAAAATAAATACACAGCCACTGTCACACTATTCAGCTTCAGATCCTAGCTTTTTAACGAACAAAAATAAAAATCACTCTCATTAGAATGATCTTAATTAAACAAGTAACAGTATTACTATACGGTTTTTTTACTTAATAATGTTTGAAGTAACCACTGAGGATTACGTTTTGAAGTTTACATTAACCTGTATAGCTGCTGCACTAACAGTCAGCCAACCTGCTTTAGCCAACTCAGAAGACATAGAGAAGATTACCGTTGAAGGCCAATATTTATCTATCAACAAGTCCAATTCAGTTAAAACCCCTACCCCTATTATTGATGTGCCACAAAGCTTATCTATTATGACCGCAGAAGAAATTACCCAGCGCGGCATTACCAGCATTGGCGCCATTGTTGACTATATCCCAGGCATAAATAACTCTCAGGGTGAAGGCCATCGTGATGCTGTGGTATTTCGTGGTGTCCGCTCTACCGCCGATTTCTACATCGATGGTAATCGTGACGATGTGCAGTATTACCGTGCTTTGTACAATGTTGAGCAAGTAGAGGTATTACGGGGCCCGAATGCGCTATTATTTGGTCGCGGTGGTACTGGCGGGATAATTAATCGTGTATCAAAAAAAGCCCAGTTAGATACTCAATTCGTCGGCTTTAATACTTCTGTTGATAGCTTTGCTGGCGTTAACGGTCAAGTCGACATCAACACCATGACCTCACAAAACTCGGCATTACGAGTGAATGCCATGTATCAGCAAATAGAGGGAGACAGAGACTTTTACGACGGTGAGCGCTTGGGTGTGAACCCTACCATGCACTTCGAACTCAACGACACCACCTTGCTCGACCTGAGTTATGAATACATCAACCATGAACGCTTCATCGACCGCGGTATCCCTACGGCTGAAAATGGTCGCCCCGTGGTGGCATTAAATAATATTGTTTTTGCCGATCCGCAGAACAATTATCATGAATTAGATGCCCACACTTTGCGCGCCAACCTTAGCCATCAGTTCAGCGATAACATCAAGGGTAATCTCAATGCCTTTTATGGTGACTACGATAAAGTGTATGCTAACTTTTATGCCAGCGATTACGACCCAGTAAGCAACATTGTCGAGTTAGATGGTTATATTGATGAAACCGTACGTGACAACTTCATCCTCTCAGGTAACCTCATTGCAGAATTACAAACAGGCGATATAGAACATACTATTATTGTCGGCAGTGAATGGATCCAAACTAACTCAAACCAAAACCGCTTTAACCCGGTGTTCAGTACCACAAACTCCGATAAAGAGCGCTTCAATGTTGCGCGACCACTCGACTTTAACGCTTTTGCAGGAACCAATGCAGATGGGGTGGCATTTACCACAGGCTTTAGCGATTTAAATGATGACACCCGCGTCAACCTCGATGTCTTCTCTTTTTATCTGCAAGATGAAATTGCCATCACCGAACAATTTGATATTGTCTTAGGCGCGCGCTTCGATAGCTTTGATATCGAGGTATTCAATGCCATGCCCACGGTGCTTGAAACCCGCAGCCGCAAAGATGAAGAAATCTCTCCCCGTGCTGGGCTTATCTTCCAACCGATGGAAAACGTCTCCGTTTATGCCAGCTACAGTGAGTCCTTCTTGCCACGAAGCGGTGAGCAATATGCCAATATCAATGGCAATAATAATCAGCTAGACCCAGACACTTACTCCAACCAAGAAATAGGGTTGAAGTGGGACTTTGACTCTGGCCTGAACTTTACCGCCGCCCTATTTGAAAATGAGCAAAGTTCACCGCAGGTTGCCGATAACGACCCCGAAACCCTGGATGTGATCGACTCAGAGATTTCAGGTGTTGAGATGCAATTAGCCGGCACCATTAGCGATGACTGGCACCTTTCTGTTAACTACAGCTATTTAGAGGGTGAAATTGTTGACCGCAATGGGCCTACCGGAAGAACGCCCCGAGAGTTACCTGAAAACACCTTCTCGGTGTGGACCAATTACCAGATAAATGCCGTGTTTGGTGTTGGTCTAGGTGCTACCTACCAAGGCCAAAGCTATATTGATAATGGCAACAAGGCTATATTGCCGAGCTACACGCGTTTCGATGCTGGGGCTTATTACGACGTCTCAAACGACTTACGAGTGCAGTTAAATATTCAAAACCTAACCGATAAGCTCTACTTCCCCAGCGCCCACTCTACGCACCAAGCAAGCGTAGGTGAGCCGCTCCATGCCAAGCTATCCTTGATTGGTCGTTTTTAGGGAGTTAATAGGCAAAAAAATAGCGCCTTAAAGGCGCTATTTTTATAATGCTTTTATTAAAACGGCATCTTCATACCTGGTGGCATTTGCATTCCACCGGTTACTTCAGACATACGCTTTTGCGTTTCTTCACCAACGCGACGCACGGCATCGTTAACCGCAGCTGCGAGTAGGTCTTCGATCATGTCTTTGTCGTCTTCCATTAAGCTTTCGTCGATATCAACGCGCTTAACATTGTGACTGCCTAGCATAGTTACTTTCACTAAGCCTGCACCCGCTTCGCCAGTCACTTCTAGTGTTTTAATTTCTTCTTGGGCTTTTTCCATGCGCTCTTGCATTTGCTGCGCTTGCTTCATGATGTTGCCCATTCCGCCTTTAAACATACTTTGCTCTCTTGTACTTCAATAGGGTTTATAAGATAAAAGATAAGGGCTAAAGCCCGTAATTACAATGCTTGAACGCTATTTTCATCTAACGTTGCGTCAAATTCTTGCACAAATGCACTGACCAAGGGGTCTCTTTGCATGGCGCTTTTCGCCTGTGCTAGGCGATGTTGATCTAATTGCTGCTGCACAATAAAAGGCGTATGTTGCAAGCCATCGCTATAGCTAATAACTAATTCAATGGCTTGCCCCAATAACTGGGATAAACTCTCGGTGAGTTTTTGTCGCAGCGCCTGCGAGTCCAGATGTTGTTGGTTGCTATCTACTTGCAACGAAACCTTGGAACCGTTTTGGCTAAAAATACTGTGCAGCGCATACTGACGAATTCGCCCGCCCAATTGCATTTGTTCAATCATACTCGCCCAATCATCTTGTTGATGGGCAAATTTAATCTCGCTGATGGGACTGACGAAATTTTCCGGAGCTGGTATTTCTACCTCGTTACCCTCTGTATCCGAGGTGGTCGGCTCTGGTGATAATTGCTCTAATAGCTCAGGAGCTAAATTTTCCGTGATCGGTTTGTGGCGTTCTTGAAACGCGGCTTTTTTCTCCGGGCGAGGACGCGGCGGCACCGGCTCTGGCGCTACGGCAGGTTGCTCGTTGGGCTGCTCAAACGCAGTGGTGCTAGCCGTTTCGGTTGGCGCCTCAGGCGCCTCAGACTTTTTTACCTCGCCATTTGCCCCCACCAATTTGCCAGCCCCAGAGATATTACGATTCTTTAATATTCGTGCTATCGCAGACTGTGCCTGAGAGTGCTGCTCAGAAACGTTGCCGGCTTGCTGTTGTGGTGCTGAATCATCCGCAGCTGCTGACACTGTATCTGATTGCGGTTGAGGTTGCGATTCACTGGCTACAAAGTGATTAGCGGCATCAGGCGTAAAGCCTTGCTCAGCAGCCTGTGACATCACTTGGTCATATTGCTGGGCAATGTCTGTTTCCATTGCCTCAGTTACTGGTGGCGGGCTACTTTGCAGCTCTTGTTTCGGCGCTTGCTGCGGTGTCTCAGTGGTAGTGCTTTGCTCTGCTGGCGCAGAAGGTGGCGTGGTATTCGCAATCTCACCTTTGCTCACAGCCGCTGGCTCTTGAGGCTCTGCGGTTGCTGCGGTGGGCTTTTTTAATAGCTCACGTAAACCGCCAACCTTGTCATCCTTTTGCGGTGAGGGGGCACTGGACACAGGCACAGCCGCAGAGTGATCATCGCGCTCGAATGCTAATAGTCGCAACATGATCATTTCAAAGCCTAATTTCGGCTCAGGTGCCCACTTTAAATCTTTTTTGCCATTTAATAGCAATTGATACAGCAATTGCCCCTGCTGTGGTGACATTTGCTGAGCAAACAACTCAATATCGTTACTATCAAAGTTCGATATCTTGGCCGCACTCGTTACCAGCTGGGTCAGTTGAACTGCATGTAATAGCGCAATCATATCGTCTAACACACTGACAAAGTTACCATTTTGTAGAGCAATTTTGTCAACAGCTTGCATCAAGGCTTCACCATCATGACACAAGATGGCCGAGAGCAAGATAACCGCATGGGCGCTATCCATTAACCCTAGCATTGACTGCACCGCCGCAAGAGTAAGATTACTATTGGTTTGAGCAATCGCTTGATCGGTTAAGCTCAGGGCATCTCGCATACTACCATCGGCGGCTTTGGCCAAGGTTTGCAAGGCCACGGGATCAAAACTGACTTGCTCTTGTGGTAATACCTTCTGCAGCTGCTCGACAATTTGGTCTTGCGTCATGGCATTAAGGTTAAATTGCAAACAGCGGGATAAAATAGTCACTGGCAGCTTTTGCGGATCGGTGGTGGCCAGTAGAAACTTAACGTGTTGTGGCGGCTCTTCTAAGGTTTTCAGCAAGGCATTAAAGCTATGCTTTGATAACATGTGTACTTCGTCTATCAAGTAGACTTTGTAGCGCCCACGAGTTGGGGCGTATTGCACGTTATCCAAAATTTCTCGGGTGTCTTCCACTTTGGTGCGAGACGCCGCATCAATTTCAATTAGGTCAATAAATTTGCCTGCTTCAATTTCACTGCAGGCACTGCACTGACCACAAGGGGTGGATGTCACCCCCTGCTCACAGTTGAGGCTTTTCGAAAAGATCCTGGCAATGGTGGTTTTGCCCACGCCACGCGTCCCAGTAAATAAGTAAGCGTGATGCAAACGTTGTTCATTAAGCGCATTAACCAGCGCCTGTTTAACGTGCTCTTGCCCCATTAACTGGTGAAAGTTTTGTGGTCGCCATTTTCTTGCCAGAACCTGATAGCTCATGCTTATTCGCCTTCGAACTCAACTAGTGACAGAATTTCAATGCCTAAGTCTTTTACTTTTTGCTCGCCACCAAGACCTGGCAATGAAATAACAAACGCCGCGTCTGTGGCTTCACCACCTAGGCGCTTAACCAGTGCCGCGGTTGCTTCAATGGTACCACCTGTGGCCAACAAGTCATCCACTAACAGCACTTTATCACCGGCCGCAATAGCGTCTGCGTGCAGCTCTAAAGTGTCTTGCCCATACTCGAGTTCGTATGACTGGCTGATCACCTCTCGTGGTAATTTGCCCGGTTTACGCACTGGAATAAAAGGAATGCCTAGCTCGTATGCCAATGGCGCGCCAAAGATAAAACCGCGAGACTCAGTACCAATAATTTTAGTAAAGCCTGCGTCTTTGTAGGCCGCTACAAAGGCATCAATGGTTGCTTTAAAAGCCTCTGGGTTGGCTAGCAATGATGTTACATCGCGGAACATAATACCTGGCTTTGGGTAGTCTGGAACAGTGGCAATACTGTCTTTGATTAATGACATGTTCGCTGTCGTCATAATGATAAGCTTTAATTTATTTACAAAAGAGTGAGATTATAACAATTTTCTCGGTAGTTGAAACCGACAGAGTAAGATTGCCTACCCTGATGTCGAAAAACAGCGCAATAAAAACACAAAAGGCTGCATAATGCAGCCTCTATTGGATACCAGTTGAATTAACTGGGGTGATCGGGTTTACACGATCGCCGTTGCCCAACCAAGAATGGCATTTAAACAGCCAATCCCTGCAAAAACAGCAACAAAAGCCAAAAAGTACTTGGCATTAAACGGATCTTTAAAATCACCTTGAGACATAATACTACCTTTAATTAAGACTCACCCTGGCGCCCCAGTGATGAGTTAGCACGACAAAAATCAGGCGGTATAATAATCGATGTTGCACTTGGCTTAAAGTACTTTTGCCACCAAAATGCCGCGGCTAGCAAACTCAGTTAAGGTCTGCTCTGCCCCTTGCTGTAATTGCTCCACGCTAAACTGCGGAGCTTGCTCTTGGATGTCAGCAACCAGCTCCGCTAAGGTAATGCCAGGGTTGCTGTCAATTAAGGATAATAACAAGGCCGTCATTGGGTTTAAGGCAATAAACTGCACTTCATCCTCGGCGTCACGATACAAGGCAAAACTATAGGTTTCACCGCTGCAAGATTGTGGTTGATGGTCAGCAGTAATTTGGTGAACTGGATATTGGTAGTGCCCTAAACGCACCGTACTGGCCAGTTGTAAAGCGGCAGAACTTAGGTTTTCGGCCTCTAATACCTGCTCATCAGGGCTTTCTTTGGTGGTCGCCACATCGAGCTCAAGCCATTCATAATGGGCAAGCTCCAGCAAAAAACTGGGATCCTCTGGCTGGGGTTGATATTCAGTTTGTAAATACAGCAAAAATTCTTTGCTAATATCTAAAAAATGGGGGCTTTGACAGTCGTGAACCACAAAAAACTGCCGGACCAACTGCAGCCATGCAGCGTCACTGTATACGCTTTTAAGTACTGGAAATGCGCTACTGACAAAGCCTTCAATGTTATTAAAAAACAGCTCTTGATAGATCTTTAAACGACGCGGTTCAATACCAGTGGGGGCTGGCTGGTTTTCTGGGTCACGAATATGGGCCATAAACGCTTGTTGGGTTTCGATAAACGACATCATTGTGACCGCACTGTGGATGGCTTAACTTGTTTTTGCAAATCGACTATCTGCTGCGCTTCATGCATTAACTCAGCGAGCGGCGGAATATTAAAGTCGCGCTCAAGTAAGGTAGGAAATAGACCATGGAGCTCATAAGCTCGTTGCAATAATTGCCATACAGGGGCGCACACGTCTGCTCCATGGGTGTCAACAAGTAAGTCTTCCGCCTCAACGTAATGTCCGGCAATATGGCCGTAAGCAATACGTTCTGTGGGCATGGCTGCCAAAAATTGCTCCGCGCTGTAACCATGGTTAGTGGCATTTACGTAGATGTTATTGACGTCTAGCAGCAGATCGCAATCCGCTTCTTCAAGCACCGCTAAGGTAAAATCGAGCTCTGACATTTGTTGTCCAGGAGCGGCATAATAAGACACATTTTCTACTGCAATGCGCCGCTCTAGTCGGTCTTGTACTTCACGAATACGCTTTGCCGTATGCTGTACCGCCTCTTCTGTAAAGGGGATGGGCATTAAATCGTACATGTGACCGCTGCCCGAGCAGTAGCTTAAATGCTCACTGTAAATGGCCACTTGATGTTGATTAAAAAAGGCTTTTAATTGCTTAATAAAGTCAACATCTAGCGGCGCTGGCGCCCCTAGAGATAGCGATAAGCCATGACAAATCAAGGTGTGGTTGTCACTGATTTGCGCTAATTGCCGCGCTAGCTTACCACCAAACTTTATCCAATTTTCGGGGGCGACTTCATAAAAATCGACTTGCTTTGGCGGGCTGCTCAAAATGTCATCTAGCATTTCACGGCGCAGACCCAAGCCAAGGTTACCTATTTCGTTGCTCATTACTCTCTCAGTTACGGCTGGAATAGCAATAAATGCGTGCACTTACACGCATTTATGATAAAGCTCAATAGCATCACTACCGAGCCGGTAAAGCTTAGTGGTTGCCACCGCACTTGCCTTCGCCACATTTACCTTCTTTTTTGCCTTTGGCATGGCCACCGCACTTGCCTTCGCCGCATTTACCTTCTTTTTTGCCTTTGGCGTCGCCACCGCATTTGCCTTCGCCGCATTTACCTTCTTTTTTGCCTTTGGCATGGCCACCGCATTTGCCTTCGCCACATTTACCTTCTTTTTTGCCTTTGGCGTCGCCACCGCACTTACCTTCGCCACACTTCCCTTCTTTTTTACCTTTGGCATCGCCGCCGCATTTGCCTTCGCCACATTTACCTTCTTTTTTGCCTTTGCCGTCGCCACCGCATTTGCCTTCGCCACATTTACCTTCACCAGCATCAAGCTGATAACCTGCTGTCATGGTCTCAAATGAAAAAGGGTTGGCGTTTGCGTCTGTTGCAGTTAAGCCGGCAGTACCAGCAACAACCGCACTTAATGTTAAAGCAATTGAATTATTCTTGACGGTATTCATGTTTCTTTCTCTCAAAATGGTTATCGGTTCTATTAGAAGACCTTGAGGTGCCATAAATTATTTCACTATCGTCGCAAAAAATGACAACGTCTGCCAGTCATTCACTTTTTGCAACCAGAGCAAAAAGACAAAACAGTGACTTCACTACCTAGTTTCGCTAAAATAGCGCGCTTTTCTTAACACAGTTTAGCCTAGTATCTGCCATTTGTCATGGTCAGTGCAGCACTCGATATTTTACCAGGCACAGGAAATAACATGAAACTCGTTCTCGCCCCAATGGAAGGTGTGGTTGACTATAAAATGCGTGAGCTATTAACCGACATTGGTGGCTTTGATTTATGCGTAACTGAGTTTATCCGCGTCGTCGACCTGACGTTTCCGCGCCGAGTATTTACCCGTTATTGCCCAGAGTTATTTAATGGCGGCTATACTCGCGCGGGTACTCCTGTGCGTATCCAACTGCTAGGTCAAGTGCCTCACGCCTTGGCCGCCAATGCCAGAAAAGCCGTCAAACTGGGTTCACATGGCATTGATTTAAATTTTGGTTGTCCGGCAAAAACCGTTAATAAAAGTCGCGGTGGTGCGGTATTATTAAAAGAACCAGAGCAAATTTACCACATTATTAAAGCGGTACGAGAAGCCGTACCTGCAGAGCACCCTGTGAGTGCGAAGATCCGCTTAGGCTTTGATGATGATGCCAATAGCACTGAGATTGTCGACGCCGTGCAACAAGGAGGCGCATCCAGCCTAGCCATTCACGCTAGAACCAAGCGCGACGGTTACCGGCCGCCAGCCTATTGGGAAAAGATCCCAGCTCTTTTAAGCCGATTAACCATCCCTGTGGTTGCCAATGGCGAGATCTGGCAGGTTGAAGATGCCATGCGCTGCCAGCAAGTGAGTCAGTGCCAAGACCTAATGCTAGGTCGAGGGGCCCTCGCCATGCCTGACTTAGCGGCAAAAATAAAAGCCTATATACAGGGTCGTGATTATCAACCATTAACTTGGGGGCACGTTGTCCATCACATTGTTAATTCATCCATGCATGACGACGACAACATGAGTGAAAAGTACTTTTCTTCCAGAACCAAGCAATGGTTAGGTTACCTAAAATTACAGTACCCAGAAGCACACACGTTATTTGACGAGATTAAGCGCCTAAAGGGCAAGCAAGACGTCATTACGGTGCTGAACAAATACGCAAAGTCTCCTGTTCTTGATTCAAATCATAACAGCCAATAGCGAGTGAAAACATAATGGGGCTCTAGAGGAGAGCGCCATGAATGAAAATACACCAACACGTTATCAGCAGAGTTTACTCACCGAGTTAAACCAACTGCGCAACGACTTTTTGGGGGAGTTAAAAGCTTCACCTAATGAGTTTACTCATAATCTTGCCAATATCCTTGAAATAAACCCACCTAACAAGTGGCTTGATATTGTCATGGAAAAAATCAACCCTGAGCAATTTCCACAGTACGATCGTTTAATGAAAGTTGAAGCGGCTTTGTGTCAAATGGACATTGGCCAGTTTGGTTACTGCTGTGATTGTGAGCAGGCCATTGAGCCTGAGCTACTTGAGCAAGACCCAGCAGCTCAGCGGTGTGGTGGTTGCCATGCTAAACTCGCTAAAAACTAGCCAGTATAAGCAGCAAATATGGTGGCCGGGAAGTAAATAATATTATTGACCAGTTGTTGCGCTTGTTGTTCATTCAGCGCTAGTCTTGAGTTAAGCGCAACAACAGCTTGCTTGGTCGACCAACCTTGAACATGTATACCAATGTCAATTTCCATCAAAACCCGTAACAGCGATTCATACTGCTGCAGTTGTTGCTGACATGACCCTACTGTGGCGGGAATATTAATAAAGCCATCGCGCCAGTTAAGCCCGCCTACCTGAGCACAATCCGGCCCTAATAATGTCAATATTGCCGGTTCATTCAAGCTCAACGTGAGCTCGCCTAATTGTCTTATTGGCTCAAGCTCAGAGCCGCTTGCTAATTGCGCTAACACCTGGTTTGGCGACGCCTGAATATTCCCGTAAAAATTAAGTTTCGATTGATACCACTCTTTGCCATTAGGCAATTGTTGCAGGCCTGGCATTGCTCGCGGTTTGTAACTGCTAAGGTAGTTATTTAGTGCTGTAAATGCCGCACTATTGTTATCACTTTGCGCCAACTGCTCTGTGATCAGTCTAAGGTCTATGCGACTCAGCTTAATTTTACTCTCAAGCCCCGCTTCTAGCCTTGCTTTTACCAGCGTTAACCACTCTTCTACTTGAGCCGGTGTAGTATGGTTAGTTAAGTTTTTTAATACTGGGAGGTGCGCAGGCCAAAGTAAAAAACGCTCGGGGTAGCGCTCTTGAATTTTTAAATAATTAAGCTCTTTTTGCGCCGTGGCATCGGGGTTAGACAATTGGCTATTTAGTAGCTCATGACGGCGTGCTAAATACGCTTCGCTAAAAGGTAACCTAGCTAGGCTAGTTGACGCTGTGTTAGCAGACGCTGTGTTAGCAGACGCTGTGTTAGTAGAAGCAGTTGACTGGAGCGCCACATTAAGCTGTTGCAACTGCTGTTGTAACTGTTGTTGTGTAAGTATAGTGGTTTTACTATCCGTGCAGCCAACTAAAAAGCTTAAAAAAAGTAGAAGTAAAAAAGGTATGTGTGGTTTCGACATCATTTTGCTTGTCATTCCAGAATCAAAAAAGCCCCTTGCGGGGCTTTTTACTTAAAGGCTTACGCCTCTACGCTGTGCTTTTTCCTTGATGAAGTTTGCCCAGCTTCTAGCAAATTTACGAGTGCTCGGATCTTCCTGCGCCTTCTTAATTGCTGAGTAAGCTTGTTTAAACTTATCTTGATAGTAATAAGCTTCTGCCAAGTCAGAATAAGTAGTCCCCTCTTTATCGGTTCCTAACTCAAGCGCCTTGTTAAGCTTTTCAACAGCCGCATTAAATTGCTGATCTTGTAACAGCAAACTACCAGACTTTCTATAAAGCTCTGCGTCGTCATCAAACTTCGCAGCTTCTGCATAGTATTTAGCAGCTTCACTAATGTGCTTCGCTTGGTGGAAATAGCTAGCTACTGCAGTAACATTCTGCTTAGTACGCTCGATATGACCATCTTTAATAGCTTTTTCGTAAGAAACAGCCGCTTTCCAAGGAATTTCAACCAGTGAATACAAACTACCTAAAATCTTGTAGTGGTTTTCTTTTTCAAAGTAACCCTTATCATACGCCACTTCCATTACAGTCAAACCTTTGCTGTAATCTTCAGTTTGTAGATAGAAGCTACCTAGACGAGTCCATGACTTAGGATCCTCCGGGAAGATCTTAATCATTTCCTCACCTACCTCAACAGCTTTTTGGAACTGTTTAAGGTCGAAGTAAGCACCAATTTTCATTAGGTAGTATTGCTTGTTAGGCTCTTCAGACGCAGCAATCGCTTTGTCTGCAGGCTCAATAACATTGCTATACTGCTTAAGCTCATAGTAGCCCTGAGCGATACGACCATACACTTTAGGATCGTTCTCACCAGTGAAGTCCATCCAAGCGTAGTAGGCTTTAATTCCTTCAGCGTACTTTTCAGTACCTAAAAGTAAGTCGCCTAATAACTTCATCAAGTCGCCTT
Source organism: Pseudoalteromonas 'SMAR' (assembly GCF_048515945.1). Taxonomy (NCBI): domain Bacteria; kingdom Pseudomonadati; phylum Pseudomonadota; class Gammaproteobacteria; order Alteromonadales; family Pseudoalteromonadaceae; genus Pseudoalteromonas; species Pseudoalteromonas 'SMAR'. The sequence goes on along the minus strand of NZ_JBLWMW010000010.1, from coordinate 81,448 downwards.
GTTCTTTGAAGTTAAGTACGTCTGGAGCAACTGCTTGGCGAGTATATTTAATCGCTTCTGCGTAGTTCTCTTTTTGAGCGTAAAGCTGGCCTAGGTAACGGTTAACTGTCGCTTTGTCGAACTCGTCTGAAGGGTCTAATTCACGAAGCTCAGCAATGGCTTCGTCAACTTTATCTTCGTTGTAAAGTTCAAACGCTTTAGCAACCTTTTTACCTACGCGCTCACCCATTACTTTGGTTTTTGCGTTTTTGCGCTCTTCTATCTCTTCATAGTTAGGCGCTGCAAAAACTGCTGTTGAGTACATTCCGCCGGTTAAGGAAACCAGAAGAGCAAGAGCCGTTAACTTAGGTAAACTTTTCATGTCTTGCCTCCTATTAACCTTGGTTCAGCGTGAAATCAAGCTGAACAGTAATGCCAGGCTGCTTCTGTGGTTTGCCGTCAACAACTTTTGGACGGTATTTCCACTTACGAAGCGCACGCTTAGCTTCACGGTCAAAGATACGTCTAGGTTCTGATTCAATGATCTCAATGTCCTCAACGCCACCAACTTCGTTGATTGTGAAAGACAAACGAACCCAACCTTCTTTACCGTCACGCGCTGCCTGCGGCGGATATTTCGGCTCAATTCGAACGATCGGTGTAGCATCACCATCACGACCGAATTCGCCAGGTCCAGATAAACCACCTGCTGTACCACCTAGATCGATGCTAGGCATATTAAAGCCGATTGCACCTGCAGCTGGATCAGCCGTGTCAGGCTGAGGCGGCTGCGGTTTAGGCGGCTGCTTGGGCGGTGGCGGCGGCGGAGGCGGGACACGCTTCCGCTGCTGCACCTTAGATTCAGGTGGATTCGACATAATCTCGACGACGATTTGCTCTTTTTGAACATCCGCCCTATCCGCTCCTCCGGAGATAAGATAAGACATAAAAAAGAACAAGCCGAGAGTTACTGCCCCACCTGCTAGAAGTGAAAACAGAAGTCGAATCATTACTGATCTCCAGCTATTGAAATCTTCAGGTTATCGCCAGTCGCTTTGATTTGGTCCATAACCTTAACAACTACACCGTGCTTCGCGCCTTTATCAGCTTGAATGATTACCACGTCTGTAGGTTGCTCAGCCATTAGACTTTCAAGGTTTGCACTTACACGTTCAACATCAACCTGACGCTTGTCCATCCAAATCTCACCGTTTTCACGGATAGCAATAAAGATGTTCGCATTCTTGGTTTTCTGTGCTTGTGCCGCTTTTGGCTTATTAACCTCAATACCAGCTTCTTTAACAAAAGAAGTGGTTACGATGAAGAAGATCAGCATGATAAATACGATGTCTAGCATCGGCGTCATATCAACTGCCGCTTCTTCTTCCTCACGAAAACGTTGTTTACGTGCCATAATTCAATCTCTCTCTAGTGATGAGGCAAGCTATCAATAAGCTTCTCTTTAGCCATTTTTGCGCGTGCTTCTAAACGCGTGCTAAAGAAAACACCTGATAGTGCCGCAACCATTCCAGCCATTGTTGGTATCGTAGCCATTGAAATGCCAGAAGCCATTAATCGTGCGTTACCCGTACCTTGAGTAGCCATTGTCTCAAATACTGTGATCATACCTGTCACTGTACCTAAAAGACCGATTAAAGGACACATCGCAACCAATGTTTTGATAATCAACATGCGCTCATCTAATTTTTCAGACGCTTCAGAAATCCATGCATCGCGGATTCTGTGTGCGTACCAAGACGTAGTATCTTGGCGGGCGTCCCATCTGGCGACAATTTCCTTATGTAATCTTGGAAATTCACCTAATAGGAACCAATAGCGCTCAATCATTAAAACCCACATTAGAAAGAGTGCTATTGCGACCACGTATAATACATCGCCGCCTGTAGCAACAAAATCCCTGATAGATTCCCATATCTCCATCAGGACTAACATTAGGCTTTCTCCTTCTCCGCGTGAGCAGCAACAATACCTGCGCTTTGCTCATCTAGGATATGTAGAACCGCTTTACTACGACCAGCTACGATAGCGTGTAGTAGAATTAGTGGTAGAGCTGCAATCAGACCTAGTGCTGTAGTTACTAGCGCTAGAGAGATGTTACCTGCCATGATCTTCGGATCACCAGTACCGTAAAGTGTGATTGATTCGAAGGTTAGGATCATACCAACAACTGTACCTAGTAGACCTAGTAGTGGCGCGATAGCCGCTAGGATCTTGATGATGTTAACACCCATCTCGATACGTGGTGTTTCACGTAGGATAGCTTCATCAAGTTTCAGTTCTAGGTTCTCAACGTCTTGGTCTTTGTTGTCGTGGTAAACTTTCAAGATACGACCAAGTGGGTTGTTGCTGTTCGGGTTATTAGCGTTTTTGATCTGAGCTTTGATCTTGCCGCTTACAATAACTAGGTCAAGCATACGAACAACTGCAATCAATGCACCTAGGATAAGTAGTGCGGTGATGATATAACCAACAGTGTCACCTTGGTGCCAGCGCTCTTCCATAGTTGCACGTTGGGTATTAAGTTGTAGTAGTGAACCACGAGTTGGGTCAACTGCAACCATAACGTATTCACCAGCAGATGCGTTAATTAGACGCTCAACACCAGCTAGCTCAGAGCTTGGCTGCTTACCTAGAGGAACGATTTGCTTGTTCTCAGCGTCATAAATAACGTAGCCGTCTTTCGTTACTAGGTTGAAGTTACCAACACGAGTTACTTCTTTAACGTTCACGTCACCGCTTAACTCAGCTACTTCCGCTTCAAATTTAGAAACTTTCGCTGACTCAGTCATTTCTGTTTGGAATGCAATCCAAAGGTCTTCAAGTTCACGTGTAGTAGGAAGCTCTTTTGCTTCTGCTAGTGAACGAAGTACTTCAGCGCGTCCTGGTTTTTCAGCACTTACAATTGATGCTTCGATAGAACCGATGGCATCAGCTGCTGAACGACGAACCACACCGAACATCTCACCAAGGGTACCCTTGGCATTTTCAAGCTCAACTTCTTTCTCTGCAAGAGTGATTTCGTTTTGCTTGAACTGCTCGTTTAGGCGCTCACCACGTGCTTTTTCAGCCGCTAGTTCACGCTTCGCCTTGTTCAGTAGCGCTTGTTTGTCAGCACGGTCGCTTAAGAACTCTTGTTCGCGTTGCTGATTGATTTTACCTTCAGAGATACGGTTTTGTTTAACCTGCTCTAGGATTTTATCCAATGCTTCAGTGTTTGCGTGTGCATTAAGCGCGGCACCAGCAGAAACTGTTAACGCTGCAGCAACTGCAAAACCTTTAAATAGTTTCTTCATCATTAATTACTCCGCGCCAAAGATTGGTAGGTTTACAAGTTCAGGAGCCGCTTGCTTACGGGCAATACGGATCATGCTCTTAACAGGCTTAAGGTATTCTTCGCCTAGTTCATCCCACTGCCTAGTGTTGTTGTTCCAAACCCAAGCGTGCTTTTGGTCGAACGACTGAGCAACGTATGCAATACGGCCAAGACGTGCGAAGTCAACGTTGATGTTTTTGCCATTTTGTTCAAGTGAACCTTGGCTAGCTACCGTAGTGGAGCTGTAGTCAGTTTCAATTGTGTACGCTTCAAGTACCTGACGGAACTTTTCAGAAGTCGTTACTGACGAGTTAGTCATGATGCTGCGTAGTTTTTCAACGCGCTCTAGACGGGTGTCCATATTAAACGGAACGTCCGCTTTGATGAATTGCTCAAGCGTATCGATCATGCGATACATCAAAGGCACAACGTTTTGTTTCGTGTTATCGATAGTTGCGATTTGACGGTCAAACGATTCGATTGAAGCGTTTTGGTCAGCGACCAAACGTGCTACGTGATCGTTATAAACCTTCATTAGCTCAGTTTCGTCAACAACGCTACGGTACTCAGCGATTAGCTCTTGAGTTTGACCATATACATTGTCAATTTTAGTTTGAGACTTAACAGCAGCCTTTTGAATTTGTTGACCTGCATCTTGCACATCTTTCAAAGGATCTGCAATCACATTGCTGCTTGCAAATGCAAAAGCGCCAACCAACGCTGATGCTACAAGACTCTTTCTGATTTTAACAGACATAGTTCCCAACCAATTAAGTAATGTTACTTTTATAATTTTCGCGCTCTCAACAATAGAAGAGCAACCCTGATATCTTTTGTCAGATATCAACTGTCCAATAATGCTAAATGCAACACGATGTGTCAACTTCACTGTGAAAACATTTTTTGTCAATAAACTAAGTAATAATTATATATAAAACATAAAATTAACATCAAAAACACAGCAAAAGATACACAACCCTCGTAAAACCAACCTTTTGAATACGTGGTTTACAATGTTTTACATCTACTTTAGTCCAATAAGTGGAATAGATGTTCTAAATAGAATTTATGAATAGTCATATAAAACATAAAATTAGAACAAAAAGCGGCCAAAACACCCGTGTAATAATTTTACCAAATACAATTTATCGCAAAAAATCTCTATTTATCCCAAATTGCTTGATCTATTTTTTCTTGAAGAATTTGAAGAAACTCAGCGACGTGAAGACCATCCATTAGTGCATGATGAACTTCGATGCAAAGCGGCATAGTACCGTCTGCTTTGTTATATTTGCCAAACACCAGTTTAGGAATGCCAAAATCATCCTTACTTAGGCGCGCATGAGCAAAACTGGTAAACGACAACCATGGAAGTATAGACACATGTACACAATTTGGCATCTGACTTTCACTTAAAAATTGCTGCGAAATCAGCTTACCTTCTAACTGCTCCTCTTTATTGTGGACATTGACACTAATAAACCTGGAGAAATCCTGCTCTGGTGTTAAGCGGACAAAGCGAAAAGTATCGTCTTGGCGCAAAAACACACTGCTGATATCAACCTGCTCATATTCATACGGCACCCCTTCCTCTATACGATAGCGCATGGGCGCATAAGCCGCTAAGGCCAGTTGCAACACATATAAACAGCTAAGAGAAAATGGCACCCCCTCGCGCTTACTCATTTCATAAATGCGCTGCATTTGTAGGTTTACGGTCACCGTAAAGTAAGGCTGTTCGAATTGATTATAAAAGCCAAAGTGTTGCTTTCGCGGCCAGGTATCCAGTGCAAGCTTGTTCTTCATCTCATCATTCCAAGAGCAATTTTTGATACAAAAAAGGAGGCTAACGCCCCCTTTTATTAAGTGATATGCCAGACGGCCACCTTATTATAGACCGTTTTTAATGATCTCTTGCGCTAATTCATCAGCGATAATATGTGTCGACTTTTGTTCTGCTTCTGAACGTTTGAAAATCTCCGTTAAGGTATCGTAAATCCCTTCAACGTGTTTTGTTGCCGCGGCTTTGTCATAGCCTTCAGCTTTGGTTTCATAATACACATTGATAATACCACCAGCATTGATGACATAATCAGGTGCATATAAAATGCCTTTCTCGCGAATGATTTCACCATGACGTGATTCTGCCAGCTGGTTATTTGCACACCCTGCAATGATCTTCGCCTTAATGCGCGGAATGGTCTCGTCGTTGATTGTTGCACCCAGTGCACAAGGCGCATACACATCTACGTCTAAGTCGTAGATTTCATCAATGCCAACCGCAGTGGCGCCAAAGTCGTTAACAACACGGTCAACGGATTCTTGATTAATGTCGGTAACAAACAGTTCTGCACCTGCTTCATGGAGGTATTTACACATAGTGTATGCTACTGCGCCTAAGCCCTGAACAGCGACTTTTACACCAGCAAGATCTTCATGGCCGTGTTGGTGCTTATAGGCGGCTTTAATGCCTAAGTAAGTACCTAGTGCCGTTAACGGCGATGGGTTACCACTTTTGCCTTCAAGACCCATGACATAATTGGTTTCTTTGTGCATCATCATTACATCACCGGTGGTGATGTTAACGTCTTCTGCAGAATAATAACTACCGCCTAAGCGCTCGAGGTGCTTACCAAACGCTCTGAAAAGTGCTTCTGACTTAATGGCTTTAGCATCGCCAATAATTACTGATTTACCACCACCAAATGGTAGGCGCGCAACGGCATTTTTGTAGGTCATGCCTTTTGATAGACGCAGTACATCGTAAACCGCATCTTCGTCTGAGGCGTAATCCCACAGGCGACAGCCACCAACGGCTGGGCCTAGGTTAGTATTATGTACCGCAATGATCGCTTTTAGTCCCGATGCTTCATCGGCACAAAATACCACCTGCTCATGGTTATCAAATTCAACTTGGTTAAATACAGCCACTTTCTTCTTCTCCAATTGTCTGTTCCCAAACGGGTAAGCTCTTTGTGCTTGCCATCATGGTTTGATGCTAAAGAGCCACTAGCGCTGAAATTGGCAAGACTCTATCACTAACTGTAGCACCATTCCAGAAAATGAGATGATATAAACCTGTTTTTACATAAATACAAATAATAATTCCGATTATATTTAATAAAGTGCAAATAATATTCGAATTAAGAAAAATAAAGACCGATAATATCTAAATTAAATCTGTTTTTTGAACTGACTGTTTACGTAAACGGAAAGCATAGACGACGCGTAAAGAAAAGGATACAAAAAAGGAGGCCATTGGCCTCCTTATGGGGTACTTCTTTATTACCTAGCTTAGTTTGCTATCAAGCTCTTCGATTTTTGCTTTCCAAATCGCAGGGCCTTGAGTGTGGGCATTAGCCCCTTCACTATCCACGGCCACGGTAACAGGCATGTCTTCCACTTCGAATTCATAAATAGCTTCCATACCTAAATCTTCAAATGCCACTACCCGGGATTTCTTAATGGCTTTTGCCACAAGGTAAGCCGCACCACCGACGGCCATAAGATACACTGATTTATTTTGTTTAATTGACTCAACCGTTGCAGGACCTCGCTCGGCTTTACCAATCATGCCAATCAAACCTGTTTTTTCTAGCATTAGATCGGTGAACTTATCCATACGAGTGGAGGTCGTAGGGCCAGCAGGGCCAACAACTTCGTCTCCTACGGCATCCACAGGACCCACGTAGTAGATAAATTTATTGGTAAAATCAACCCCCTCAGGAAGGCCTTCACCTGAATTGATCATGCCTTGCAGACGTTTGTGCGCAGCATCACGACCGGTTAAAATTTTGCCCGAAAGCAACACGGTTTCGCCCATTTTCCACTCTTGGATATCTTCTTTAGTCAGGGTATCCAAGTTAACGCGACGAGTATCCTCGCCTACTTCCCATGTCACCTCAGGCCAGTCTTCAAGTTTTGGCGCTTTAAGGTCGGCAGGACCTGAACCATCAAGTGTGAAATGAACATGACGTGTGGCCGCACAGTTTGGGATCATGACAACAGGCTTTGAAGCCGCATGGGTTGGCGCGGTTTTGATTTTAACATCCACCACCGTGGTTAAACCACCTAAGCCTTGAGCACCAATACCCAGCTTGTTGGCACGCTCAAAAATTTCTAGGCGTAATTTTTCTTCCGCCGTCTCAGCGCCACGCTCTTGTAATTCATGAATATCAACCGGGTCCATCAGTGACTCTTTTGCCAATACCGCAGCCTTTTCAGCAGTACCACCAATACCTATACCTAACATGCCAGGTGGACACCAGCCAGCTCCCATAGTCGGCAAGGTTTTCTCTACCCATTCTGCGACATCGTCAGAAGGGTTTAGCATCACCATTTTGGTTTTATTTTCTGAACCGCCGCCCTTTGCAGCAATCATCACTTCCACCTTATCACCCGGCACCATGTCAATGTGCACTACTGACGGGGTGTTGTCTTTGGTGTTTTTACGGCTTCCAGCTGGGTCGGCGACAATCGACGCTCGTAATGGGTTGTCTGGGTTAGTGTAAGCACGGCGAGTGCCCTCATCGACCATTTGTTGCACCGTCAGTTCCGTATTGTCCCACTTCACATCCATACCGACTTTCACAAAGCAGGTAACAATCCCGGTGTCTTGACACAGTGGACGCTTGCCCTCAGCTGACATGCGAGAGTTAATCAAGATTTGCGCTATTGCATCTTTAGCCGCCTTACTTTGTTCTTTTTCGTAGGCTTTCTCTAATGCTTGGACGAAATCTAAAGGGTGGTAAAATGAAATATATTGCAGCGCATCTTCGATGCTATCAATAAAGTCTTGCTGACGGATTGTACTCATGACGGTTCCTCAATGTTATGACGGAATTTTTTTGCTAGGGCTGGCACCAACCTAGCGCCGCTTGCGTATAGGCTGTTTCAGCACCATAAACTATGGAATAGCTGGTAACTATGATAACCTCCCCGCCCGTTTGGGGCTAGCTTTGCAGGTCAAGTAAATGATAAATGAGCGAATAAACTGTACGAAATTAGATATTAGGCTAACGGCTGTGTCACTTTTTGACCACTTTGCTGACCTTCCTCATGCCATTTTGCTCGACTCATGTGAGTCACAACACATCAACAGTGGCTACCACATTATTGCCTTTGACCCCGTTTGCCTGTTACACGCGGAGCAGGGCAAGTGTTTGGTCAATGGGGTTGAATCAAAGCACTCCTTGTTTAGTGAGATGAAGTCACGTTTAGCTGACTTTTGCGATCAGGCTGCACCACATGACTTGCCCTTTAATGGCGGCTGGCTGGGCTATTTTGGCTATGACCTTGGGCGCTATATTGAATCCATGCCAAGCCTGGCTGAGCGCGATATTGACTTACCTGATGCGGTTGTGGGGCTATACCCCGATGCTCTCATTTACGACAAAAAAGCGGCTACTTGGTTCTATGTTGCCCAGCCAGAGTGTAACCGCTTGCAAAATTACCTGGCGAGGTTAGAAACGCCAGCAACTTCTGAACCGTTTACGCTCACCTCAAGCTGGCAGTCCAACATGACCCCGTTGCAATACCAGCAGAAGTTTAGCCAAATTCAGTCTTATCTACTCAGCGGCGACTGCTACCAAATTAATTTAGCACAGCGCTTTAGCGCCGCGTATCAAGGTTCTCCTTGGCTGGCCTACAAACGCTTGCAAAAAGCCAACAATGCGCCCTTTTCAGCCTTCATAAAACTGGTTGATGGTGCCATTATTTCGGTTTCTCCGGAGCGGTTTATCCAGATTAAAGGGGATCAAATCGAAAGTAAGCCAATAAAAGGGACATTACCGCGACTGTTGGAGCAACAAGCCGACGCTGAACAAGCTAAACGCCTGCAAGCCAGTGAAAAAGATCGCGCTGAAAATGTCATGATTGTCGACCTACTGCGTAATGACTTGGGTAAGGTAGCCAAGCCCGGCAGCGTTAAGGTACCTAAGTTATTCGATATTGAAAGCTTTCCCGCGGTGCATCACCTCGTCAGCACCGTCACCGCCACTCTTGCTGATGGTAAAAGCGCGGTTGATCAGCTTGCTGCTGCCTTTCCTGGTGGCTCAATTACCGGCGCCCCTAAAATCAGAGCCATGGAGATAATCGAAGAGTTGGAACCGCATCGCCGCAGTGTTTATTGCGGTTCTATTGGCTACTTAAGCGGCTGTGGTAATATGGATACTTCCATCACCATCCGTACCTTGGTGTGCCACGATAACAAAATCCATTGTTGGGCCGGAGGTGGTATCGTTAAAGATTCCGATCCCCAACTAGAGTTTGAAGAAACGCACCACAAGGTCAATAAAATATTACCGTTGCTTGATGAACATAGATAAGGTTGTTGCTCAGTTTTTATTATCACCGAATATCCGCCACCAGCATGCGGATATTCGCACTTTGAAACAAAGCGCTGTGCTGATACCAATTATTGCTATCGAGGAGCAAGCACAACTGATCCTGTGTAAACGCAGCCCTGAACTGGCAAGCCACCCAAGTCAAATCTGCTTTCCCGGCGGAAAAGTGGAGCAACAAGATGTCACCCTGGTTAACACGGCATTACGGGAGACGGCAGAAGAAATACACTTAGCCACCAATGAAGCCCAGGTGTTAGGCACCTTACCTGCAATGCATACCCTGTCTGGCTATCAAATCACTCCTGTGGTGGCCAATATCAACAGCACTGCAAGCTGGTCAACACAAAGCGATGAGGTCGCACATACCTTTGTTGTGCCATTGGCTGCGTTAGCCAATACCAGCAACTGGCAGCAGTTGACCCTTCGTTATCGTGGTAAAGACATAAACCTCGAAGGGTTTATGACGCCGCATGGGTTGTTATGGGGAGCAACGGCAAAAATCATTCAGCAATTGCTGAAAACCATACAGCCGCAAGACCGCCACTGGTAAGACCTTAGCCTCTATATCACTCGAACTTGCCTAGGCAATGCTTTTCTTTCATATTTAGTGGTGTTACTACGACGTTGTTTTACCGAATAAGGGTTACAACCCTAGGTTTACACGTTATGATGGCGTCCGTTTTTTAAGGCAATGTGAGTAAAGTTTATGATCAGTGCATTCGATATGTTCAGTATCGGTATTGGCCCTTCCTCGTCACACACCGTGGGCCCAATGCGTGCGTCCAGATTATTTGTAAAAGATCTACAATCACAAGGCATCGTTGATGATATTACCGCTGTAAAAGTGGAATTATACGGTTCATTAGGGCAAACAGGAATTGGCCATGGCTCTGGCAAAGCGGTTATCTTAGGCTTAGCAGGCTATGATCCAGAAACCATAGATGCCGATCAGGTGCCCGATATTTTAGCGACCATTGAAACCGAGCAGGTTATCTACCTAGATAAGCAGTTTAAGGTCGACTTTCCTAAACAAGGTGCCATTGTTTTTCATCGTCGTAAAACCCTGCCAAAGCATTCCAATGCCATGGAAATCAAAGCATTTAAGGGTGATGAACTGCTTCACAGTCAAGTCTATTATTCGATTGGTGGTGGCTTTATTGTTACCGATCAAGACTTTGATGCCGAAAAGCAAGCGGCATTAGACATTCGCGCCGAAAACCCAGCTCCTTACCCATTTAATAACGCAGAAGAACTGCTAAACATGTGTAAAGAGTCAGGCTTAAGCGTGTCATCCTTGATGATGACCAATGAGAAAACGTTACGCAGTGAGAGCGAAATCAAAGATACCCTGTTTAATATATGGCAAGTAATGAAAGCCTGCATTGAACGCGGTATGCGCACCGAAGGTATCTTACCTGGGGGCTTAAAGGTGCGCCGCAGAGCGCCAAGTCTTTACCTCAAACTTAATGTTGAAAATCACCAAGACCCGCTGCGTGCCATGGACTGGGTTGATTTGTTCGCATTGGCAGTGAACGAAGAGAACGCCGCAGGCGGTCGAGTGGTCACCGCCCCGACCAATGGCGCAGCCGGCATACTGCCAGCGGTATTAATGTATTATCACACTTTTATTAAAGAAGTGGATGTTGAAATTGCCACACGCTACCTGCTTACCGCCGCCGCCATTGGTATTTTGTATAAAAAGAATGCCTCGATTTCTGGTGCGGAAGTAGGTTGCCAAGGTGAGGTAGGAGTTGCCTGCTCGATGGCTGCAGCAGCGTTAACCGAAATCATGGGCGGTAACGTTGTTCATGTGGAAAATGCCGCTGAAATTGGTATGGAGCACAACTTGGGATTAACCTGTGACCCTGTGGGTGGCTTAGTGCAAGTGCCTTGTATAGAACGTAATGCCATGGGGGCAATTAAAGCCATCAACGCCTCACGTTTGGCGATGCGCGGCACGGGCGACCAGAAAGTCAGTCTTGATAAAGTCATAAAAACCATGCTCGACACTGGCAACGACATGAAGACCAAATACAAAGAAACCGCACGTGGCGGTCTTGCGGTCAACATTATCGAGTGTTAACTGACAATTGTCAGTTCCCATAGCCGAAAAATTAATGGCATCATAATGGAAATTATGGTGCCATTTTTTATGGCCATACTATTATTGCTATAAACAATCTTAGGGAGTACACAGTTATGCCTGGCACAACCATGGTGTTTCTAATCGTGTTAATCACCGTTGGCGGCGGAATACTCAGCGAAATCTATAAACGCAGATTGGATTTTAAAAAGGCGCAATCACTGGCGCAAGCAGATCAGCAAGCGTTGCAACATGAAATCAAAGCACTTAAATCTCGAGTAGCCGTGTTGGAGCAAATTGTGACTACTGAAGGCTATCAGGTGAAAAAGGACATTGAAAACCTATAACCAATCGTTAATGTTTGAAATCGTTTCTTATTGCCGGTAACTGCGAATGCAACTTTACTGACACGGCTTAACAAGCCGCCTTTTGAAAAGTTTCAGAGCCAATTTACTTCTATAGCATAGATCTCTAGAGCTTCTAAAAAGGAAGCGTTTGTGTTGCAAAAAGGCCAAATGATGAAGAGGTAATTCCATACTCTAAGCTAAGAGGTTGACCCCTGATTAAGTCACAGGGGTCTGTTGCAATATAGCTTAACCCAGCAACCACTTAGCCATAAAGACAATCACAGGCAGGGTGACCAGTGTGCGTAGAATGAAAATAACAAAGAGCTCCCATAAGTTGACTGGGATTTTACTGCCAAGCAATAAAGCCCCTACTTCTGACATATAAATAAGCTGGGTAACACTCATTGCCGCTACAATAAACCGAGTAGTATCGCTTTCGATACTGCCGGCCGCCAAAATAGAAGGAATAAACATGTCGGCAAAGCCCACGACAATGGTTTGCGCCGCCTGCTCGGCTTCTGCCACATTAAGTAACTCTAAGTACGGCACAAACGGCGTACCTAAAATCTGAAATACCGGCGTGTATTCTGCCACGATAAGTGCCAAGGTACCCACGGCCATTACCACCGGAAGTACAGCAAATACCATATCAAGGGCATTGTGAACCCCTTCGCGAACAGTACCTCGCAGCCCAGGCGCGGTCTGAGCTTTACTCAACGCCACATCCAGTGAATGAGAAAATAAGCCTTTGCCCTGAGGTACGGCTTCAGAGTCTTGATTGTGATCCGAGCCATCAACGTAGACATCTTTTTTAAATCGCAACGGCGGCAAACGAGGCACTATGATGGCAGCAACAAAACCAGCGGCACAAACCGTTAAGTAAAAGGGGGCGAATAAATGCTCCAGCTTCACTTGCCCGATCACCACCAAGCAGAAAGTAATGGATACTGCTGAGAAAGTGGTGCCTATAATGGCGGCTTCGCGCTCAGTATAATGCTTATCTTCATACTGCCTCGCAGTCATTAAAATACCGACACTGCCGTCACCGAGCCACGATGCAACACAGTTAACAGCACTGCGTCCTGGCACGCCAAACAATGGCCGCATTACTTTAGTCAGTAACGTCCCCACCATCTCAAGCAGGCCAAAGTTGAGCAGTAACGGCAATAGCAAGCCCGCTAAAATAAACACCGAAAACAGCACTGGCAATAAGTCATGCAACACCAAAGCGCCGGTATTACTTGAGTGCACTGCTTCCGGGCCGATTGCAAAAAACGTCATGACAATAAAGAGCATGCCGACCAGTCGAGTAACTAGCCATATCCAGCTGACATCAAAAAGATGCCGTAAAATATCCACTTTTAATAACGCTTGGGGCTTAAATAGCTTCATGATTAAGCTGAGTATGGCTGTAATACAGACAATGGCTAAAATAAGCTGCTGAATAAAGGGGGCCACCCAAGCTTGTAACGACTTAGCCATCACCGCAATCGGAATCGTCATTGCCTCACCAACAGCAACAGGCGTCATAAATAAGAACACACCTATTAATGAAGGAACAATAAAGGCAAACCAAGTCTGTAACACTGAGCGCGTCGCATTATTATTGTTTATCATTTTTTTACTTCCACAAAAACAAAGAAAAGAGCCGAAGCTCTTTTCGTTTTCAATAGTTTTTAATTTTTAGATGGTTAAGCCTTTTTGTCGCAACAACTTAATCAGTGCTTGATGGAGGTTATTCATAGTATTAACGTCCAGCACTTCCCCCTCAGCGTCCATCCAAGTAATGGCGGTTCGGGCGTCATCTGTTGCCGACACTTTAATGGTGTAGTCACCATCGGCAATTGGCAAGGCTATTACTTCATCTCCCCAAATTGAATCCCAAACGCTGTCTTCAGGCGCTTCGTAACGCACCACCACTTGCTGTGACTCTCTGTCTACGCGGATCACCGTAAAGGCACTGCGCTCTAAGAAGTTTGAGAAGCGATCTAACACCGCTTGTTGACCTTGCTCGGTTAGCAGTGCGGCATTACCATCACCATCAAAACCCAGCTCTAAGGCAAGCACTCCTTGGCTCTTGCGCATTTCAACCTGTAAAAGACGATACTGATAATCGAACTCAGCAATCACTTCATTGATTGCACGCACTTCTAAATGCTGTTGTAACAAGTCAGTCAATGGTACCTCATCGCTTTGGTAATCCACTAACTCGGCTCTGATTGCAGCAGTACGTTGGTGCTCTTTTTGCTCTACAACGAATTTGAATCTGTGTTTTGAAGGCACTGATGTTTCTTGCCAAAACCAGCCATCTTCCGGTTCTATGAGAGAGTACCAACCTGTCACTGCCTCTCCAGCAGCTTTATCTTGTGATTGGTAGTCGGTACCATGCGTGGCTAAAACACCATCAACCGCACGCCAAATGAAAGCGGATAGATCTTCTATGCCATCATTTTTGTCGAAGTAAACCCGAGCGGCTTCATCGCCTTGTTCAACCCAGCTGCCTTTAGCGGCAGTTAACACCTGTTGCGGTGCCCGGTAGCTAACTGGCTCTGGCGAGCTTTTGTACTGTGCCACAGGCATAGCAAACTCAGGATCACGATAAGGCTGCTCTAAGCCTTGTGGTGTTTTGACTGGGGCGTTGGCACGATAATTTCTCTCATGATGTGCATCGTTTGTGAAAATACTACAACCGCTTAAACTCACGGCAATTCCAAGAACCAGTGATTTGGGGATCCAATACTGCACTCATTTACTCCTTAGCAAACCCTTTATTATTCGAATCAAAATTATGATTTAGGATTGCCGAATTGGTTCACACAAAGTTGTTAAAAATTACAAGCTTTGAATTATTAGTGCTAAAACCGCGGTACCCTGCTGCTATCTATTGAAATCAACAGTTACTTAGCAATAGCCAAAAAATTTGCCTTATGTTACTTGTCATACATAAGAAAAACAAGCGAGCGACACGTTTGCAGCTGCGCTATTTTTATCATCGGTGCTAGCGCTCTTAATCTGATGTGGTAGTATTTCGCGTTAGCCGTGAGCGTATGACGTTAAATCAGAGGGTTAAAAATGACCATGCATGCAAACCATCAACTTGTGCTGACCGCAATAGGTGAGGACAGATCAGGGATCGTTGGTGAATTAACGCAACTTGTTAGTGACTGTAACTGCAATATTATTGACAGCAGGATTGCCATTCTAGGGAATGAGTTTACGTTTATTATGTTACTTTCAGGTGATATGGCATCCATCAGCCGGGTTGAGCACACCTTACCAGCAAAAGGCATGGAGCTGGGGCTGTTAACCATGATGAAACGCACGTCTAGCCACGTACGAGGCGAGTACAGCGCAGGCTATACTCTAGAGTATGAAGGGGTAGACAGCCCTGGCACCCTTAGCAAAGTCACTCGCTTCTTTGCTGCACAAGGCGTGAATATTTGCTCACTTAGATCCGATACGTTCGAGCAACAAGATAATTTGCACATGCGCTGTGAGCTCGAGTTCAATATTCCTGTTGACGTGGATATTGATGAATTTAAAGTGCAATTCGAAGATCTATCTCACTCTTTAAACGTAGATTATATTTTTAGACGCATTCGCTAAGGATAAAACATGAATACTTTGCAAGCGGGTGATAAAGCCCCTCTATTTTCTTTGCAGAACCAAGATGGTGAAACCATCTCTCTTGAAGCCCTGCTTAAAGAGCATAACGTACTGGTTTATTTCTACCCAAAAGCTTCAACGCCAGGCTGTACTGTGCAGGCTGAAAACCTTCGTGATCAAAAGGCTGAACTTGCTAAGTTCAATACCGTTGCAGTGGGAATAAGCCCAGATCCCATCAAGCGCCTAAAGAACTTTGAAACTAAAAAAGAGCTTAATTTTGATTTGTTGTCCGACGAAGATCATGCCATTGCTGATGAATTTGGCGTCTGGGGTCTGAAGAAGTTCATGGGTAAAGAATATGACGGTATTCACCGCATTTCATTTTTAGTATCTCAAGACGGCAACATTAAACATGTGTTTAATAAGTTTAAGACCAAAGAGCATCACCAGGTGGTGTTAGATTATTTGGCTGAAAACAGCTAATTTCACTTTATAATAAAAAGGCCGGCATCTTTAGGATGCCGGCCTTTTTTGTGTTGTGATAGTTCTACCAATAGCTATTAGTCTAACGACTTTTCAACTTTATCAAACAAGGTTTGCACTTCATTGCTAGGCTCTTTGGTCGCCAAGCTCACGACTACAATCGCGATAGTGGCAACAATAAACCCAGGTACAATTTCATACAGCGTTGCGCTTAACGGCTGACCATCGATAGTGAATGGTCCGTAAATCCAAACCAGCACCGTCACGGCACCGGAGATCATACCTGCTAAGGCACCCGCAAAGTTCATTCGCTTCCAGAACAAGCTAATCAGAATAAGTGGACCAAATGCCGAGCCAAAACCAGCCCAAGCATTACTCACTAAGTCTAAAATAGAGCTATCGCGGTCGTAGGCTAAGTAAATAGCAGCAAGTGCGACAGCAAGCACACTTAAGCGCCCTACTAACACCAGCTCTTTATCCGACGCCTCACGGTGCACGAAGATTTTATAAAAGTCTTCAGTGAGTGAGCTTGAACTCACCAATAACTGCGACGAAATGGTACTCATAATAGCCGCTAAGATTGCCGCCAGTAAGAAGCCCGCAATCAGTGGGTGGAACAACAGCTGAGATAAGATTAAGAAGATGGTTTCCGCATCCGCGACTTCAATGCCTTTTTCATGAGCATATGCCGCACCAAATAAACCGGTACCAACCGCACCCAATGCCGCTACAATCATCCACGTCATACCAATACGACGCGCCGTAGGCATGTCTTTCACACTACGTACTGACATAAAGCGGACAATAATGTGTGGCTGACCGAAATAACCCAGACCCCACGACATGGCCGAAATAATGCTGATGGCACCGGCAGAGCCAATCCAGGTTAGCATTTCTGGGTTCACTTCATTCAAGGTTTGAGAAAGTGGATTGTCCAATAACGAGAAAGTAACTAAGGGCACCAGTATCAATGCCACAAACATAATGCAGCCTTGCACAAAGTCCGTCAGACTCACGGCTAAAAAGCCACCAAACAGAGTGTAAAGCACCACCACGCCGGTGGTAATATAAAGGCCACTTTCATAGCTTAAGCCAAACGAGCTTTCAAACAGCTTACCACCAGCAACCACGCCTGAAGAAGTATAAAGCGTAAAGAAAACAATGATGACCAGCGCCGACACAATTCTCAGTGCATTGCCTTTGTCTTCAAAACGATTGGCAAAGTAATCTGGAATGGTGATGGCATCATTGGCGTACTCGGTATAGACCCGAAGACGTGGGGCAACCAGTAAATAGTTTAACCACGCACCAATGACTAAGCCTATGGCTATCCAAGTACTGCTAAACCCAGTAAGGAACATCGCTCCAGGTAAGCCCATTAAGATCCAGCCACTCATGTCTGATGCGCCTGCCGACAATGCAGCAACACTTGGTGGTAAACTCCGTCCGCCTAGCATATAGCCAGATACATCACTGGTTGACTTCTTAAATGCGTATAACCCAATTCCCAACATCACTATAAAATATAGTGCCAGAGAGATTATCGTACCTGTCTCCAAATTTGCCTCCTAAACTAGTTGGGCTTTTTTCCAAATGTTAGCTATTACTGTTTTACTTATCCGGTTACTAACTGACATTGAAGAAAAGCCAAAACACAAAGTCATCACTATAACATGCTAGGTAAACACACCCAACCGCCTGCGATAACTGACCTTTTTGTTATTTTACCCGCCTTCCATTGTCTTTATTTGACACTCCATCGTGGTTACATTAAATCATTCACTGCCTTAAATACAACTCATTAACGTGACCAAGCGCCGCTTTTATCATAATATTGATCCCAAGTTAGTTATTTAATGCGGCAGTATCTATGTATTTTTACGCAGCTCGACAACCCATTTTCGACGCTCATAAAGAACTGGTCAGTTACGAATTACTCTTTCGCGATGGCATCGATAATGTTTTTCCCGATATCGACGGCAACGAAGCCACCAGCCGTTTAGTCGAAGGAAGTCAATTTACCTTTGGCTTAGAAGAGCTTAGTAACAATTACCCTGCCCACATTAATTTTACGCTCGAGACTTTGTTAAAAGGCTACGTGCAAATGTTGGCCCCCGATCAGGTGGTCATTGAAGTGCTGGAAACCGTGCAACCTGGAAAGCGGCTGCTTGCTTGCATTAAAGAGCTCTATGAACTGGGCTACGTGATAGCGCTAGATGACTACCAGCACCAAGGGGTTTGGCGTCACTTTTATCCCTACATTAAGCAGCTAAAAATAGACATTAACCACTGCTCAGAAGAACAAATAGCAACCATAAAAGCGGCTATAAAACCTTTTCAGCAAATCCAACTCATCGCCGAGAAAGTGGAAACTTACGAGCAGTTTGAGCAAGCTAAACAATGGGGTTTTAAATACTTCCAAGGCTTTTTCTTCGCCAAACCGGAAGTGGTAAAAACCAAGGCTCTGGCCCCCTCTGAAATGGCCATGGCGGAGTTACTCTACGAAACCTCCAAGGTAGAGCCAGATCTCGCTAAAATTACTGATGTATTTCAACGTGATGTCAATCTAAGCTATAAACTTTTACGCTACGCTAACAGCGCCGTATTTAAGCGCAGAACGGAAATTGCAACCATTAAGCAAGCCTTGGTTGTGCTTGGCAATGAAGAGCTTAGGCGGTTAATTTCGTTACTGTTTACCGCTCAGTTAAGTACCGACAAACCGCTGGCATTATTATCACTTTCTTTGTTACGCGCGCACTTTATGGAGGCTGTGGCAAAGCAAGCCGCAAAGCTTAGCGACACCGGCAGTGCCTTTTTAATTGGCATGATGTCGTTGATGGATGCCATATTAGACGATGATATGGTAAACCTATTGGCTAATTTACCCTTGGCACAAGAAATAAAAGCCACTTTATTACAACAGCCTACTGGCTACAGTAATTACTTATTATTAGCTCAGGCCATGGAACAAGGGGACTGGAATCAAGTTGAAAGCCTCAGTGCTAAACTGGATCTGACAAGTGAGCAAGTGGCCAGTATTTATCAACAGTCGCAACATTGGAGTGATACGCAAATTGCCGCGATAGCCAGCTAAGCACTGCGACAATTTGTCGCATCCCAAAGCGCTGCCGTTACAGATAAAATTCTATTATCTCAATACCATAATAGAGTTAAATCATGAAACGGACACTCCTCTCACTTGGTTTATCCGCCACAATCGCGCAGCCAGTTGTGGCAAACGACATAGAGCGGATTGTGGTTATCGCTCCAATGCAAACCCCGCTGTCACTGCAAACCAATCCTAAAGCCGTACGCCAACCTCTCCCAGCCCAAGATGGTGCCGACTTACTGGCGTCAATTCCCGGCTTTGCGCTGGTTAAAAAAGGGGGAGCCAGCGCTGATCCGGTATTTCGCGGTATGGCTGGTTCGCGCTTGGCGATTATTGCCAATAACGGTCAAACTCTGGGTGGCTGTGGTAGTCGAATGGATCCCCCCACCGCTTACATTACCCCGCAATCTTACGACAGCTTAACAGTGATAAAAGGCCCACAAACGGTGCTACATGGTGCCGGCAGCAGCGCTGCGACGATTATTTTCGAGCGCGACAAAGCGCGCCTAGCAAAAGCAGAGGTAGAGGGTTTTAGTAACTTAGTGATGTCAGACCAAGGGCGCCATACCATCAATTCAGACCTAAAGTTTGGAAACACACAAGGCTTTGCTCGCATTGCTGCAAATTACAGTGACAGTAATGACTATGACGACGGCAATGGCAACCCTGTGCATTCGGCTTATGAACGTTGGAATCTTGATATTGAGCTAGCATATACACCTAGCGATAACGCTTTTTACAGTATTAGCCTAGGTAACAGTGATGCCGAGGTCGCTTACGCCGACCGCATGATGGATGGCAGTCTATTCGACCGTCAAAACATCGCCATCGACGTGCAGCTGGATAACCTTTCAACTACCATCGATAGTCTCGCCTTTAGTGCCTATCACAACGAGATTGACCATATTATGGACAATTTCAGTTTACGACCTTTCGTTGCCAATAAAATGATGCCAACGCCCACTGCATCCAACCCAGACAGAACCACACTGGGGGCCAAGCTTACCCTGGCAAGCACAGTAAGTCCCACAAGCACGCTGGTTTATGGGGTAGACCATCAACACAATGAACACCGCCTGCGGAAAAGCATGCAAGCGCTCACGCGTCCAGTGTCACAACTACCCAGAAAAGCAGATGCAACATTCCAACAGCTGGGTGCGTTTATGGAGCTAGAATACCAACTCAGTGATAACAGTCAGTGGGTATCGGGACTTAGGCTCGATGACTGGCAAAGCCAAGATAAGCGCAGCGCTATCAGCGTTATGATGCAAACCAAACCGAACCCAACGGCCTTTAGCAAGCGCACTGAAACCCTCTTCAGTGGTTTTACCCGCTATCAAGCACAAAGTAAACATAGCAGCTACTTTGTGGGTGTGGGGATCACCGAGAGAATGCCTGATTACTGGGAGTTAATCGGAGCTGCACGAGGCAGTGAAAGCAGCCTATCGGCGTTCAATGTTGATATTGAGCAATCTAAGCAACTCGATGTTGGGCTACTGCATCAGCATAAGCAAACCCATATCAGTGTTTCTGCTTTTTATAACCAAACCGATGACTATGTATTAATTGATAATAACTTCATGACAATGGCTATGCCTCGCAACGTGACACGCAACATTGACGCGGAAAGTTTTGGCATGGAAGCGGAAGTGCGCTGGCAGCTTAATAAACAACTGCAGTTATCCTCCAGCATGAGCTACGTCAAGGGCAATAACCTCAGCGATCACCAACCACTGGCACAACAGCCACCACTGGAAGTGCGGTTGGCAGCGAATTATGAGTTTAACAACCACTGGCAGTTCGGTGCGCTTCTGACAGCTGTAAAGCGTCAACATCGCGTGGCGCTTGGCCAAGGTAACATTGCCGGACAAGACATCGCGGCAACCCCAGGATTTGCTACGCTGGCTTTAAATGCCAATTATCAACATAACGATGACATTGAGCTCAGCTTTGGGCTCGATAACTTACTGGATAAAGTGTATGCCCAGCACCTAAGTCGTTCGGGCGCGGCGGTCAGTGGCTACCAACAAACATCACGGGTCAATGAGCCAGGGCGCACCCTGTGGGCGAACCTCAACTGGCGCTTTTAAACAAACTGGGCCGGCTTATTTAGCCGGCCCATAGAATGTTACAAGTTTTCTAAGAAGTCTTCATCAAAGTCATCTGGCTCTTCTTTCATTGGCGGGTTGCCATCATACAGCTCATACAGCTGACGTTGATAATAAACGTCTTTTAAGAAGGTATAGGGATCCAAAGATTCGTTTAAGAGTTTTTCTTGCGACATCAAGGCTGCCCTCGCTTCCACCGCGCGCAGCGCAAACACTAAGATGGTTTGCGGCGTGGTCAGTGCAATTTCTGGCAACACCACATTGTCAACCACATCGCCGGTGACATTACGCACCGTGGATGGTCCCATACCCGGCACCATCAAGTAGGCGCCGTCCCCTGCGCCCCAAACACCTAACGTTTGACCAAAATCTTCGTCTTGGTGCTCAAGGCCTAAGGTTTTAGCCACATCGAAAATACCCAATATACCGACAGTGGAGTTGACCAAAAAACGCGCCACATTAATTGCGGTATCATCGGCTTTACCTTGCAGTGCGGCGTTTACCGCATCGGTAGGTGCGGCAATGTTGGTGGTAAAGTTAACCACACCACTGCGCACAGGCGCCGGGGTAACAGCAATATAACCTTCCGTCACTGGCCGTAATACGTATTCATCTAACACTTCCATGTTGAAGTCATAAATAGGACGGTTAAATGATTGCAATGGATCCCGTGGATCCTGTTTTTCTTCTGGTACTTGCGCACAACCAACAACGCTGAGCGCAAGTAACCCGGTAAGCACGGCTTTTATCATTTATTTCCCTGTATTGGTTAAAACGCGATCTATGGTCACCGTTACGGTGCTGGATTCGCTACCTAGTTCTAGCACCTCAGACACCCCTTCCAGCTCTCCATCTGAAGGCATAACCGAACCGTCAGTAGAAATCCGGGCGGTTACCGTAACCCGTTGAAAGCGCGATAATACTAGCTCTGGCATCATCGCCATACTGTCATCTAAGGTGACCGTCATCGGCAAGCTATACTCTGACATTTTTGCCACCGCCAGTGGCATTGCAGGGCCCTGTTCGGCTTTAGCAAAAACAAACAAGGTGCCACCTTGCGGCAAAGATTGCTGCAGCTCTGAGTCTAGCTCCACCGTAACACGAATTTGCTGAGCAGAAGTAACCTCTGCCGCAGCCAACTTAGCATCAATTTCAGCTATCCTGCCGGCGATCATTTCGTACCTAGGATCGTCTTGCGTCAGTTGTGCTAGTAACACCTCAAATGCCGCTTTTGACTCTTTCCAGTCTTGACGTTCATAGGCAATCAGTGCCAATAGGCTAATAGCATCAATATTACTCGGCTCGCGATTAAGCACCTGAGATAACATTTTTGCTGCTCGATTCATACTGGCGTCAGAACCTTCAATTAACAATGCTTGGCTGTAATTAACCAGTACATTATTATTGTCAGGTTGCATCAATAGTGCCTTATCAAAGGCTTGCATTGCCATCTCAAAATCATTCAACGACATCGCAACACGGCCCAGCAACATCCAGGCCACCGCATCATCGCCACTGGTTGCCAGCTTAGTGCGCAGCCCCAAAGCAAATGCTTGCAGTTCATTGGCACTAAGTGGTTCACCATTTTGCAGCACAGCACGTTCACCGTATTCGGGTAACTTCACAACGGCGTCGTTCCAGTTAGCGATTTGTCGGTGGCTGCCAGTGTAGTAATAAAAAACACCAGTGACCAGCACCATAAACACCAAGCCAGTGACTGCCAATACTCGGTTATCACCCCGGCTAGTGAGTGACTGCTCATCGGATAATTCATTCAACAAGCGGCGTTTTAACTCAATCACCGACTCATTGTAGCTTTGTTTTTCGATGCGCTGGTTAGCAAGCTCTTCATCTAGCTCTTGCAGCCTTTGCTGGTAAATATCGATACGCTCGGCATTAGCATCGTGATCAACCACTAAACGCTTTTCTTTGCGCATAAATGGCACCACGATAAACACCGCGGCAAACAGCGCCAACAACAAAAACGCCAGCCACATTTGCGTTAGATCGGTAGAAAACTCACTCACTGTTCACGCTCCTGTCGCTGGTTGCGCTTAATAAGATCGGCCAACTTTTGTTCATCAGCGGCACTCCAATCTTGTTTTTTCGCCGCGCGGCGCTGACGCAACACAATAAAACCAAAACCTAATACAATAATCACCACCGGCAGTACCCATAATACAATGGTGGCTGGCGTAACCGGAGGCTGGTAATGAACAAAGTAACCGTAGCGATCGATCATAAAGTCAATCACTTCTTCTTTGCTCTTGCCCTCTTTAACCAGAGCAATCACTTTGTCGCGCAAATCTTTAGCCACTACGGCATCTGAATCAGCAATATTTTGGTTCTGGCATTTAGGGCAACGCAGCTCTTGGGTTAACTCTCGAAACGTTTGTTCACGTTCAGTGGTGGCAAACTGGTAGTTGTCTTTTGGTTCTGCCTGAACGGTGTATGCCATTAACAACAATACCAAGGCAACTAAATACTTCATGGCATTAGCTCCTGATAAACTGGGGCAAACTTACTGCGCCACACGCGCTCGTTAATATCGCCGGTATGGTGAAGCAAAATGGTGCCCTCTTTATCAACTAAAAAGGTTTCTGGAGCACCAGAAACACCAAGGTCAAGGGCCAATGAGCGCTCCAAATCTAAAATATTAAACTGATACGGGTCACCTGCGCGACTCAGCATATTGTTTACGTCTTGGCGCAGCGCGTTAATATCAAACTGATCGCCAAAATCTGGGTCATAAGCTTGCTCGTAATACAAGCCGATGATCCGCACTCCCCGCTCTCTGAGCTCAGTTAGGTAACTCAGCTCAGCAATACACGTTGGACACCAGGTGCCCCAAACGTTCATAAGGTAAACTTCGCCTTTAAGTGACTCATCAGTCCACACCTTATTGCTGTCCATCAAGTCGGGTAAGGCAAACTCAGGCATCGCTTGGCCAATTCGCCCCGTTTGGATTTCTCTGGGGTTGCCAAACAGTCCTTGATAGAGAAACACACACAGGAAAATAAAAATTAAAAAAGGGATCAATCCGATCAATTTACGATTCATGTTAGGCCCCCGCAGTGTAAGATGATTGACGACGTCTGCGGTAACGCTTATCCGCTAGCACCACAAAGCCGGCTAATGAGATCAATAAACCACCGAGCCACATCCAACGCACATAAGGTTTGTGATAAATGCGCAGTGACCATGCCCCTTGTGATAATTGCTCCCCTAACGCCAAGTAAAGGTCACGGAAGAAGCCGTCATCGATGGCCGCTTCAGTCATAAACTGCATACCAATGTCATAACGGCGCTTTTCTGCATACAGCTCAGTGACTTTTTTGCCCTCTTTTAATACGGTCACCACGCCTGCGTGGCCGCCGTAGTTGGGTCCACGAATTTCTTTCACCCCTTCAAAGCGGTATTGATACTCGTTTAAAGTGGCAATATCACCAGGCTTCATGCTGACATCTCGTTCGACTGAATACGCCGAGGTCAATGTTACCGACGCAATCACAAAGGCAATACCAACATGGCCTAACACCATGGCCCAGTAACTTAGCCCTAGCTTTTTAAAGCCAGTACCAATGTCGGGCTGTACGGTAACTTTATTAAACAAGTCAAACGCTGTGGCCACCACAATCCACACAGCAAGTGCGGTTGCAATAAAGGTAAGCGGTGTGACTACCTCATAACTAGGATACAGCCATGCCGCTGTGATAACTAAACTCACAGCAATGAGTACGCCCCATTTTCGCGCCAGAGGTGGCAGCTTATTTTGCTTCCAACGTAGCATCGGTGCTAAGCCCATCAAAATTGCAAAAGGCACGATTAAAATGGCAAACATTTGATTAAAGAATGGTACCCCGATAGAAATTGAGCCTAGCCCTAACTCTTTGTGGATCATAGGCAACAAGGTACCTAGTAGCACAATTAAGGTAGCCACAACCAAGAAGATGTTATTCAGCCATAAAGTCACTTCCCGCGACACAAATTTGTAGCGACCTTCACTGCGTACTTGCGATACTCGCATGGCGTAAAGCGCTAAACTGCCCCCCACCACAACAGCTAAGAAAGAGAGAATAAACAAGCCGCGGTCAGGGTCGGTTGCAAAGGCGTGAACCGAGACGATAATGCCAGAGCGCACAATAAAGGTACCTAATAAGCACAAACTAAAGGCAGTGATGGCTAATAATACTGTCCAGGATTTAAATACTCCGCGTTTCTCCGTCACGGCTAATGAGTGTAATAAAGCTGTGGCCACCAACCAAGGCATTAACGAGGCATTTTCTACCGGATCCCAGAACCACCAGCCGCCCCAGCCAAGTTCCGAGTAAGCCCACCAGCTGCCAATGGTGATCCCTAAGGTTAAAAAGGCCCACGCAGCCATGGTCCAAGGACGAGACCATTTGGCCCAAGTATTATCCAGTTTACCCGTTAACAAAGCAGCGATAGCAAAGGCAAAAGAGACCGACAGGCCAACATAGCCCATATACAATAATGGCGGGTGAATTATCATGCCAGGGTCTTGCAATAGAGGGTTAAGATCACGTCCCTCAACAGGGAAGTAAGGCAGCAACCGTTCAAACGGGCTCGACATCCATAGGGTGTAAAGCATAAAGCCAACCCCTAAAAAGCCCAGTACCCCAAGCACCCGAGCGCGCAATACCCACGGCAGGGATTTTGACATTAAGGCCACGAGCATGGTCCAGCTAGATTGCATCACTAACCACAGTAAAATAGCCCCTTCATGACCACCCCAAGTAGAGGTGATTTTGTAGTACCAAGGTAAGGTGCTACTGGAATGATGAGCGACATATTTAACCGTAAAATCGTCCATTAAGGTAATATGGATCAGAACTAAAAAGGAAAACACCACCAACACACATTGGCCAATGGCCAATGACGGTGCCGCTTTCATTAATCTTAGATTTCCTGTGTAAGCGCCCCATAGGGGGAAAATACAAAGCAGTAAGCTGAGCGCCATAGCTAAAACTAGGGCGAAATATCCAATTTCTGGGACCATACTAGTTCTCGCTGCTGAGGTTATATTTGGGTTTTTCGTGCTTAATACCTTTTACCGCCTCGGCGACTTCTGAAGGCATATATTCTTCATCATGCTTGGCTAATACTTCAAAGGCTTCCACCACATCCGGTTCGATTAAGGTACCTTGCGCCACAATCCCCTGCCCTTCACGGAATAAGTCAGGCAAAATTCCGCGGTAACGAATGGTCACCATAGGGCCAGTATCAATAAGCTTAAACGTCACATCCAGCGAGCTTTCATCACGCTCCACTGAACCGGGCACCACCATACCACCAATACGGAGTTTTTGACCGATCTGCGGTTTTTCTTTGGCTTCCCCTTTGCCCTGAACCAGTTCACTTGGGGTATAGAATAAGTTGATATTCTCTTGCAAAGCATACAGGGTTAAACCCACAGCAGCGCCAATACCAAAGATCACCGCAACCACACTAAATAGTCGCTTTTTGCGTCTTGGGTTCATGCTTGCGCCTCCTGTTGTTTCGCCTTTTTAATTCGGGCTTCACGGGCCATTTGTGCTTTTACCCCTTGCTTGAGGTTTTTGCCGTCTAACAAGGAGCTTACCAGTAGGCCAACTAAAATAAGTACACAAGTGCCATAAGACAGCCAAACGTAAAAGCCGTAGCCGCCCATAGCTAAAAAATCACTAAAGGATTCAAACTGCATAATTAACCTCTTTCTACCAATTGACGAACCCAAGCCCGATGCTGCTCATTACGCAGAATTTCGTTTTTGAGTCGAACTAAAGTCACTGCTCCCAAGACACCTGCAAAAGCGACAATATTAATAAGTAAAGGCCAGAGCATTGAAGGGTCAATGGCCGAGGTATCAAATTTGGTGATAGTAGATCCCTGATGCAGAGTATTCCACCACTCAACCGAGAAGTGGATAATCGGCAAATTCACCACACCAACGATAGCGAGGATACAAGCGGCGCGAGCGCCGGACTTTTTATCCTCAAAGGCGTGGTATAACGATAACACGCCAAAATATAAAAATAATAAAATGAGTTCTGAGGTGAGTCTGGCATCCCAGACCCACCAAGCGCCCCACATGGGTTTGCCCCAAGCAGCGCCAGTGATCAAGGCAATGGCCGTCATGGCGGCGCCTACTGGCGCGATGGCAATCACCGCAAGCTCGGCATTTCTAATTTGCCACACCAGCGCAACGACCGCGGCAATGGCCATAGAGGAATACGCCCCCATAGACCAAATGGCTGAAGGCACATGAATAAAGATAATACGATAGCTGTCTTTTTGCTGGTAGTCTGCAGGCGCATAGGCTAACCCCCAAACCCAACCAACCACAAGACCCACCACCGCAATCACGGTAAAGTAAGGAAGCAAGGTGTTACACAATTGGTAAGCACGCTCCGCTTTGGCATAAGGATGTAACCACTTCCACATTTTAACTTATACTCACTTTTAATGCTGACGATATGGCAATTGGTGCGGCAACGACTGCGACGGCAAGCATGGCACCAAGGATTGCAAGCTGACCACCATAATCTAAAGACATACTACTGGTATCGATGGCGGATGTTGCAAAAATCAGTACGGGGATATAAAGCGGTAAGACCAATAAACTCATCAAAATACCGCCCTTTTGTAGCGCAACGGTCAACCCTGCGCCAATGGCCCCAATAAAACTCAACAACGGCGTGCCTATTAACAAGGTAAACACCGTGGCATTTAAAGACTGTGACTCTAAATTCATCAATAGCGCAAACAATGGCGCTAAGATCACCATGGGCAATCCACTTACGGTCCAATGTGCAGCCACTTTAGCGAGGACTGACAAGGATAAGGGATAAGGTGAGGCAATCAACTGCTCCAATGAACCGTCATGGTAATCGTCGCGGAACATTTTATCCAGTCCCAACATAGTGGACAATAATGCCGCCACCCAAATCACTCCTGGCGCCATTCTAGCCAATAACCCAGGCTCTGGGCCAATGGCAATAGGAAATAAAGTAATCACGATGAGGAAAAACAATAATGGATTGACGATTTCAGCCCGTTGGCGAAACGCCAAGGTTACGTCTTTACTATAGACGGATTTAAACGCCAGCCAATAAGAATGATGAGGTTGCATTACAAACGGTACTCCAACGTCAAGGTTTGTAATTGAGCAAAGTGCGCGGTGAGATCTTGGTGCGTGGTTAATAAAATCGCCCCACCTTGGTCTAAGTGCCCTTGGAACTGAGTCTGCAACATGGCAACACCCTTTTTGTCGAGTGCCGTAAAAGGCTCATCCAGTACCCACAACTTTGCTTGATTTAGCCACAGTCTTACTAATGCGACGCGGCGCTGCTGACCCGCTGACAAGGTGCGCACTGGCACGTCTTCAAGACCAATCAACCCCAATTTCGCCAGCAGTTCATAAACGCTGTCTTCATTGGCTCTGCCACCGTGGACACTCAGCCAATGCTGAACGTTCTCGTAAGCACTGAGCTGCTGATTCACCCCAGTTTTATGGCCGATAAACAGTAATTCACTAGCGAAAGTATCGTAGTCTTGACGGACATCAACACCTTGATAACGGATCTGTCCTTCATCGGCACGAGCAAAACCAGCGATGATCCGCAATAGCGAGGTTTTTCCGGCACCATTTGGGCCTTCAATTTGCATGATTTGCCCCGCATGGAGAGTGAAACTTAATGCCTCAAACAAGCATCTTTCCTGTTTGGTACAAGTAACGGCGTCTATCTCTAGCAAACTTGGGCTTCTCTTTACCTAAAATTGGGCGTTAGTCTAACATAATGGTATGGTAATACGAATAATCTGACGCCAACGATTAGCGAAAAATTGATTTAAAATAATGAATAAGCTGCCAACAACAATTAACTCTGGACAGGCTCTTGAACTAGAGAGCAGTAACAAAGCCAACGCGCTTATCTCGCTTCCCAGCAAGCAGCCTTTTCATGCCAAAAATATTGTGATTAGTGGTGATAAATTAAAAATGGATGTCGCTATTGAGGGTCGCTTGCAGACCATTCAATTGTCGCTTAAATCGGCGCCTGCACAACCGCAACAGCTCGAAGAAGCCATGGTATCGGTTGATGAGAGCGGCAAAGTCATTACCCTCAAAAGCAATCAAGCCCAGGCGCAACTAGTTGTTGCTAAACAACTCTTTGAGTTGCTTGCTGCTGTCAAAGGGCATTCTGCAGTGCAACCATTACAAGCCATAGCGACAACGAACAAACATGGCTTAACCATTAAGCAGCTCGATTTATCAATCCCTTTACCCAAAGCAGTAATGACCATGTTGGCGCAAGAACAGAAGCTGGTTGCCCAGCTGTCTCCAAGTCAACAAAGCTTTACACTTGAGCTCTTTAACCAGTTTAAAGATCCACTGTTTAGCACTAAATTGACTAACTCAGCCATTGCCAAGTTAATCGCTCAGCAATTACCAACGGTCGATCTAAAAGCCGGTTTAAAAGCGCTCGATGTAAAGGTAAATAACACCATTTTAAATTTCATTGCCGCGAAAAGTAATTGGCCAGAATCAAGCAAATGGCAGCCAGCGCAGTTGCAAAACAGTGTCAATGGTATCAACCTGACCAAGGCTGCGCAGAACATCAAGGTCATTGCACAAAAACCGGTATCACAACTACTACAACACCTTGATAGCCCAGCCTCTGCGGTAAAGCCTAATATGACGCAGCCAACCTCCAGAGCAACCTTGCCGTACCAAACTCCCCTACTAGAGGTGACATTGCAGCAAATCAAGTCGCAGGTTATTACGGCGTTAAAGTCACTTATTAATAAGCCTTTTGGTGCCCCGCAGCAGATACAAACACAGCCGCTAGATACCATAGGCAAAGAGCCCAGTGTAGCAAGAGTACAACCGCTAAGCACAACTAACAACGTGCAAAGCACGACAAAAGCGCAACCGCTAAACACAACTAACAACGTGCAAAGCACGACAAAAGCGCAACCGCTAAACACATCTAGCAACGCGCAAAGCACGGCAAACGCGAAACCACTAAACACAACTGATACGCAGCAAAGCACGGCAAACGCGCAGATAAAATCACCTGTGCAAACGGCTTCACTACTGCCTTTGGGTAATGAGAAAGTTAGCCTGACACAGCTAAAACCGCAACAACCGGCAATCCAGCAGCTATTTGATAGTATTCGCCAGATAGTGTCACCAAAAGGTGCTCAGCAATCCCATACACAACCTCAAGTAGCAAGCAACGAATCGTTGCGCCATGCGGTTGCCAGTTACCTCAGCCACCAAGCCGCAAAGCCGTCGCTGCAATTTCAAGCACCGCCAATCGACTTCTCGACTCGACTACAGGGGCTTACAGAGTTATTAAACACAGTAAGTAACCACTCACCAAGCAAGACAAATCAATCGCTACAACAACTGATTAAGCAGCTCAATAGCCCCATGTATATTGCTGGCAAAACCTTAGCCCACACTCCGCAAATGCATACACAGGAAGTAACTAAACAAGCGAAGCCAGTGGCAGAGAGCCTGCCGCAGGCTATTACCTTTACCACCGACAAAAAACAAGGCGTCATTGAGTCACTTCTCAATCTCAAACCACAGCCTAATAAGATAGAAACCGTCGCCAAGCCAAACACCCAAGTCACAGCGGAGCTGTTACAGAAATACCAATCCGCTGACACTCTAAAACAAATGCCAGAATTAAATAAGCTGGTGCAACAGGCTTTTACAAGAATGGTAGACGCACAATCAAGCACTGCAATGGCAATTAAGCAGCAACTTGATAGCCAACTGGGGATCAGCGCATTCACTAACACTCCATCACAACTGCATCAATCTAGCTTTAGCCAGCTACTCGAGCGTCTTTTAGTGGTGTTATTAGGAAGCCAAACCAGTACTAGTGGCGCTGCAAATACAGCCAATGAAAGCAAAGTGCAAGCCCTACTGGAAACCTTGCTGCCACAAGTAAAAAATATTTCAGCAAAAAATGTCAGCGAGCTAATGCAGCAACCACAGGCCCGTGAGCTGCTAGCAGAATTGGGGCAGTTACAAAATCAACTGCAACCCAGCGTCAGTCAGCTGTCCAGCACGCCACAAAGTAAGCAAGACAGTGATGCTCAGCTGATCATCAACCTGCTGTTTCCTAATAAAACGCCCCCAGAGCAACAGCAAACACAGTTGCAAATCGGGCACTATAACAAGCCCGCTAAAGCGGGAATGCCGGAAAAATCAGTCTGGTTTGTGCGACTGTGCTTCGATTTTGCCGCCCAAGGTCAGATCCATGCCCAGGCCGAATTAATGGACAAAGCCGTAGAATGCGCCTTAATTGCCACCTCTAACAGTGTTAAACAAATGGCGGAGCCTCATTTAGCAGCCCTACGCAGCAAGCTTGCTTCTCATGGCTTGCAGGTGGCGGAAATTGGTCTGCGAGAAGAGCAGAGTTTTCAGGACAAGTTTTTCAATGAACACGCTATTATCAATATAAAGGTCTAATGCCATGAGTCAAAAGTCTGCCATTGGCCTGCTGTATGAAGCAGGTAGCGCCCCCCAAGTCACCTTTAAAGGTTATGGTGAGTTGGCCGAAGAGATCATCGCACTGGCAAAAGAAAAAAACATCATGATCCACGAAGATGAGGCATTAAGTAAAACCCTTAGCGCACTTGAGTTACAGCAAGAAATTCCCCGCGAACTCTATTACGTTATTGCCGAGCTGATTGCTTTTTCCTATATCATGCAAGGTAAGTTTCCACCAGGGTGGCAAGGATTCAGGGATAAGTTGGACGTTAAAGCCTAGTGACCCACACTAGGCTGATTGACAAGGTGGTTAGCTTTTGTTGTGTAAAGACATCAATAGTTCAGCTTCGGCTCTGGGCAACTCACACTCACGCATGATTTCTTCAATATCGGCCCCAAGCTCTACCATTTTCACTGCACGAGAATATATTTTGGCGTCCGGGTCATCATATTTCTGTGCAGCCTGCTGATTGGCGAGCTCATGCAGTTGTTGTTCGGTATGCACCGCACGCTTGCCTATACTCGTTATGCTTGCCCTAAGCTCGGCAATTTCACTGCGTAAAATAGCCACTTGTTGCTCAGAAGCTTGAAATGTTTTTTCTATCTGAAGCGCTTTCCGTTGCGTGAGATTGAGCTTTTTACTCAAGCTAAAAATAAACCCCAAGCAAGCTAGTACTAGCGCGCTTGAGGCCACAGAGATGATGAATAAAACGGTGTCTGTATTTACTGCCTGCAACATTTATATATGGCTCAACTCATCCCACTCTTCATCACTGAGTAATTTGTTTAGGTCAACTAGGATAAGTAACTCGCCTTCACGATTAGAAACACCTTGGATAAACTTAGCACTCTCTTCAGTACCAATGTTTGGTGCACTGTCAATTTCAGAGCTCTTAAGATACACCACTTCGGCTACGCTATCGACTAAGATACCGATAACTTGCTTTTCGGCTTCGATGATCACGATACGTGAGTTATCCGTAACTTCTGCACTAGGCAGACCAAAGCGTGCACGGGTGTCAATTACAGTAACGACGTTGCCGCGTAAGTTAATAATGCCTAATACGTAACTCGGAGCACCGGGGACTGGCGCAATTTCGGTGTAGCGCAATACCTCTTGCACTTGCATTACGTTAATGCCGTAAGTTTCCTCCTCAAGCTTATAGGTAACCCACTGCAATACTTCGTCATTACTATCAGCATTTTTGTCTGCAGAAAGTAGTCTATCTTGGCTCATGGTTTCACTCCATCAATATACTAGCTACTGCTCTCGACTATCGAGGCCTTGTTCTAGCAAAAGGTTTAAATTTTCTACGTCTATTAGTGCGCACATTTTCTCTTTGATAACGCCAGCTAACCATGGCCTTTTGCCATCTGCGGTGCGCCACTTTATATCTTCTGGCTTAAGTGTCAAGTTATTGACTAGCTTCTCTGCTAGCAAGCCCCAATTACTGTCCCCCAAGGTTATCAGGTACTGATAATCTAGGCTCTGCTCAAGCTCTGGAGTAAACTTTTCTGGCATTACCCATCTCGCAGTATCTACCACACTCAGTTTTTCCTCGCGATTAAGCATTACGCCTTTAAACCAGCTCGGCTTACCAAACAGTTGAGTTACTTCACCTAACTGATGAATTCCCCCAAGTGCTCTTAGTGGCACAGCAAGGGTCAGCCCAGCCACCTCAAAAAATAGAGCTTGAAACTCTCCGTCTTGATATACTTCACGAGCCGCATTGCTATCACTGCTGGTATCTTCTTTGATAATAGATGTATTTTCAGTGACTTCAAGATCTTGAGGTGATTTACTATCAATTGTTTCAGCGCTTTTAAGCTCTACGGGTGTAGTGACTACCTCTGGCTCAGGCGTGATCACGACAGGTTCTGCCTGACTTTCAGACTGCGGCACTGTTACCTGCTCTAGCAACTTAGCGACAGGATTAAGCTCATGGCTGACTTCCTCAGGCTCTTCTTGCAGTAGCGCACCAAGGTATTGTTTCATCACCTTTTCGTTAGCAAACAAATGCTTAGTCATCTTACCTCTAGCTCAATTGCTGCAAATAGTCGAGTAATGCTCGGTAGGCAAAAACGCCCCGTGACTTCGGGCAAAACTGCACTGGCACTTGTTGCGCCAAACTGGCATCACGGAATTTAGTGTCGACTGGCACTACGCCAGGCCAAACTGCGTCTTTATAATTTGCCACTAAGGTTTTATACGCCTCCAATGAAGCTTTGGTCCGTTTATCGTACATAGTAGGTATAATAGTATATTGATACTGCTTATGTTGTGAGCTTTGCATCAGCTCCATCGTACGCATCATCCTATCTAACCCTTTCAGTGCTAAAAACTCAGTTTGCACTGGCACTAAAATACGCTCGCTGGCGGCCAATGCGTTCACCATCAATACTCCCAGCACCGGCGGACAATCTAAAATCGCGTAGTCGTATTCACTGGCAATTTTTTCTAAAGACTTTTTCAGAATTAGCCCCATCCCCGTTTTGCTACCCATGCTTCTATCCAAAGTAGCGATTGCCATGGTCGCGGGCAAAATATCAAGGTTTTCAATGGTGGATGGACACAAAGACTGTAAGATTTCCTCACTGGTCATACTATTGCCACGGGCAAATATATCGTAAACACTGACCTCAAGTTCTTCAGAGTCAATGCCAAAATAATAAGTCAGTGAAGCATGAGGGTCGGTATCAATGAGCAGCACTTTATAACCTTGCTCAGCTAAAATACCACCAAGGCTAACCGTCGTCGTCGTTTTTCCTACTCCGCCCTTTTGATTAGCTACCGTCCAAATCTTCACTGTTTGACCCTTACTCTTAGCGCTTTATTATCATGATTTTTAACAAGCTTAAACTGCCTTGCTTGGCTTATGTAAGGCATTATTCACTATGGCATTAACCATTACCAGCTTCTTTATTAATACGCAAAGCAAAATCATTAAGGGCAATGTTATCTGCAGCCAGCCCCGCACTGGCCACCGCTTGCGGCATACCATAAACCACACAAGTTGCTTCGTCTTGCGCCCAGATGGTAGCGCCCACTTGTTTTAACATCCGCGCACCATCACGACCGTCGGCTCCCATACCGGTGAGTACAATGGCTAAGGCGTCGCCGCCATAAGCTTTAGCCACACTGGCAAAGGTGACGTCAACACTGGGCTTATACGTAATTCTAGGGCTATCATCTTCGAACACTTTCAGTGTTTTAGCTCCACCTCGGCTTTCAACCATCATTTGCTTACCACCCGGTGCCAAGTACGCCATACCAGGCTGCAAGCGATCACCTTGCTCTGCTTCTTTGACTTTTATCTTACACAAGCTATTCAGTCGCGCCGCAAACGCTGGTGTAAATGCTGCTGGCATATGTTGCACAAGCAAAATCGGGTGAGGAAAGTTCGCTGGAATTTGCGTTAAGATGGTTTGCAATGCCACCGGCCCCCCCGTAGAAGTGCCAATTGCCACTAGGCCATACTTTTTGCCCGATGCTTTTACTTGGCTACTACTGGCACCACTGCCGCTGCGCTGAAACGTTCTATCCGGTTGCGGCACAGTTTGGCGAGTAGGCGTTTGCCTGGTCGCAGTGCTAAGCTCTGAGCGCTTAGCAGGTGCAGGGGAACTTGGGCGAGTAAAGCGGCTCACGCGCTTACGACCAATTTCCTTAACCTTATTTTGCAGCGACTTGATTGCCTCTTCGCTGTTTCTGGCAATGTCTTCAAACTTTTTCGGTAGAAAGTCGACGGCGCCCGCTTCAAGTGCATCCAGCGTCGCACTGGCGCCTTCTCGGGTTAACGAAGAAAACATTAATATTGGCGTTGGAGAAGCCTGCATGATCTGTTTCACAGCACTAATGCCATCCAACACCGGCATTTCCACATCCATAGTGATAACATCAGGCCGCAATGAAGCGGCTTTTTCTACTGCTTCTTTACCATTTACTGCAAAATCAATGACCTCTATGCCACTGTCTTTTTCTAGTATTTCACTAACTCGACGACGAAAAAAACTCGAGTCGTCTACGACTAACACTTTAACTGCCATTGGCAACGCTCTTTAATTTGCTCTACAGCAGAGCAGCTCTCGCTGCTCTAGAATCCGAACTACGCCATAAAATGGTTATGCGTAGTGCTTTAATAAATTGGGCACATCAAGGATTAAGGCAATACCACCATCTGATGTGATGGTTGCGCCAGCCATACCAGGCGTTCCTTGTAATAATGCATCCAAAGGCTTAATCACAACTTCTTCTTGACCGATGAGTGAATCCACCACAAAGCCCACTTGCTTAGTACCGATCTGGGCAATCACAACATGACCTTCGGCTTTGCGCATAGTTCTATCTGCACCTTTTACTAACCAGTGCTCAAGATAGAACAGTGGAATTGCTTTTTCACGCACAATGATGGTGAGCTGACCATCCACTACATTGGTCTTGGTTAAATCTAAGTGGAAAATTTCGCTTACAGCGGCCAACGGCAGGGCAAATGTCTGCTCGCCTACCATCACCATTAAGGTTGGCAAAATAGCTAAGGTTAACGGCACTTTAATTTCCAGTACCGTACCCACGCCTAACTCAGACTGTATATTCACCTGACCATTTAGCTGCGTGATTTTGGTCTTAACCACATCCATGCCAACACCACGGCCAGAAATATCTGAAATTTCCTCTTTGGTGGAGAAACCCGGTGCAAAAATCAAGTTGTACGCTTCGGTATCGGATAAACGGCTGGCTTGATCCGAGTCAATTACGCCTTTGTTGATGGCTATTTTCTTCAGTTTCTCAGCATCCATACCGGCACCATCATCGCGGATGGTTAGCAGGATATGATCGCCCTCTTGCGATGCAGATAAGGTGACAGTACCCGTTCTCGGTTTGCCTGCGGCTTCTCGAATATCTGGGATCTCGATGCCGTGGTCAACGGAGTTGCGAACCAAGTGAACCAGAGGGTCGGCCAATGCTTCCACAAGGTTTTTATCTAAATCGGTGTCTTCACCTTCCAAAACCAGGTTAATTTCTTTTTTCAGGCTACGAGCAAGGTCCCTTACAACGCGTGGGAAGCGGCCAAATACTTTTTTGATTGGCTGCATCCGTGTTTTCATCACCGCGCCTTGCAAGTCAGCCGTAACAACATCCAAATTCGAAATGGCTTTCCCCATACTCTCACTGTTGCTGTTATTGGCTAAGCTCACTAAGCGATTACGCACCAACACTAGCTCGCCCACCATATTCATGATTTCGTCTAACCGGCTAGTATCAACGCGAACGGTGGTTTCTGCCTGTGGCGCTGGCTTTTTAGCTGGCGCAGCAGCGGCTTTTTTCGGCTCGGCAGCTGGGGCTTCAGTGGGCTTGGCTGCTTTCGGTTCAGGTTTTGCTGCGGGTTTTGCTGCCAGTTTTGGCTCAGGCTTCGGCGCTGGTTTAGCCGCCACAGGCTCAGGTTTGCTGGGCTGCGCTGCAGCAGGCTCGTCTACTGGCTTCGGCGCACCACCCTTGCCATGTAATTCATCTAGCAGCGCCTCGAACTCATCGTCGGTAATTTCTTCATCGTCATCAGAGCTAGAGATTTGGCTTGCAGTAGGTGGCTCAGGAGCCGCTTTAGGTGGCTCAACATTGGTGGCACCACCAAATTTACCCACGCCATGCAGCTCGTCTAATAGACTGTCAAATTCGTCGTCGGTAATGTCGCCGTCGTCGCTAACACTTTGATCTTGTTCTGCAGGCTCTGAAGAAGTCGGTGCTGGCCCTTTGCCTGAGCCGTGGAGCTCATCTAACAGGTTTTCAAATTCTTCTTCAGTAATTTCGTCGATGCCGCCGGCATCATCGCTGCTAGTGTCGTCAACGTCAAAAAGCACATCGTCTGCACTAACAGATGGGCTCTCAGGCTCTGGGTCTGGTTCAGGCTCGGGATCAGCTGCTGCAGCTGGCGCTTCTTCGGCAGCTTCATCTTCTGACTCTGGTTGGCTGAGCTTATGTAGCGTTTTCAGTAACTCTGGATCAGCCGCTTCTGGTTCCTCACGACTTTGAATACACGAAAACATCTCATTAATGGTATCAAGCGATTGCAAGATAACGTCCATTAATTCAGAGGTGACTGTTCTTTGGCCTTGTCGCAAGGTATCAAACACGTTTTCCGCACCATGGCAGGCATCGACAAGTTCTGTCATGCCTAAGAACCCAGCTCCCCCTTTCACGGTATGGAAGCCACGGAAAATTGCGTTGAGAAGTTCCTTATCTTCAGGATTGTTTTCTAGTTCTACAAGCTGTTCTGATAGTAACTCTAGAATTTCACCCGCTTCAACTAGAAAGTCCTGGAGGATATCTTCATCGACTTCAAAGCTCATACTCTCATTCTCCAACTAGAAGCCTAAACTAGATAACAAGTCATCGACTTCATCTTGACCTGATACCACGTCATCTCGCGATTCAGCATCAATAATAGGGCCTTCAGGCCCAGACAATTCATTAACAGTCTCTGATGTTTTTACTTCATTTTCTTTCGTTTGTGCCCGTAACTGTTCTTCATCGCCATTGCTGAACACAGTTAATAGGTTAATGAGACTGTCTTCGACTTCTCTTACCAGCTCAATAACGCGTCGAATTACCTGGCCCGTCAAATCTTGATAATCTTGGGCCATCAACACATTGGTCATCAAGCTTTGTAGTTCATCGGTACGGGTTTTAGACGACTGCATAAAGCTGTCAAGATCGTGACACAGAGATTTAAATTCGCCAAGCTCGATATCTCGATTCATTAGACGATCCCATGTGGGCTTTATTTGTGCTATTTCTTCGGCCAAATCTTGTGCTAATGGCAAACTTTCTTCCACCGCGTCCATGGTTTTGTTGGCAGCGCTCTCCGTCAGTTCCATGACGTAATTTAAACGTTGCTTGGCATCCGGTATGGCCTCTGTGGTCAGGTCAGCCAGTCGCGTATCTAGCTCGAAGTTTTTTAACGACTCATGAAGTTGACGAGTCAACTTACCGACCTCAGCGAAAAGCTCTGATTGCTCTTTATTTGCAGCCTCTAAAATAAGTTGGTCAGCTTTTTCTTGCTCACCTTGCTCGAGATACTCTACTAGCTGTTTTGCTTGTTCAAGTGTGATTTGAGGCGCAGCATTCACAGACATAGGCCATTCCCCCTTGCTGTTAGCCTAACCGCTCAAATACTTTTTCAAGCTTGGTCTTTAGTGTACCTGCTGTGAACGGTTTAACGATGTAGCCATTAACCCCAGCTTGCGCCGCCGCTACGATCTGCTCTTTCTTTGCTTCCGCCGTTACCATTAGCACTGGAATGTGTTTTAACTTCTCATCTGCACGAATGGCGCGCAGCAGGTCGATGCCCTGCATTCCTGGCATATTCCAATCAGTGACTACAAAGTCAAACTCCTGATTTTGTAGCATCGGAAGTGCTGTACTACCATCATCAGCTTCTTGAACATTGGTAAAGCCTAAATCTCTTAATAGGTTTTTGATTATTCTTCTCATAGTAGAGAAATCATCAACCACGAGAATTTTCATGTTCTTATCCAAAACTTCCTCCAGTGAGGTTCGAACCCAACTATTTATTTACTTTAATTTATCCAGTCATTGATTTTTGCTTTTAGCTTAATCATTGCCTGACCGTGAATTTGACTTACTCGAGATTCACTGACATCGAGAATGGCGCCAATCTCTTTTAAATTCATTTCGTCGTTGTAGTAAAGTGATAATACCAAAGCGTCGCGCTCTGGTAATGATTTTATCGCTTCCAATAATGACGAATTAAAACGTTCATTTTTAACGTTATTAAACGGTTTGTCTAGCGCAAAGTCACTGTTGGCAGGGGTTATAACATCCTCATCTACCCCTAAATCCTCAATTCCTATGACTTTGCTGGCATTTACATCATGTAAAATATGATGGTACTCATCTAGCGTAATATCAAGTTTTTCAGCTATTTCAGTGTCTTTTGGCTCTCGCCCGAGGCTTGCTTCGAGTTCTGATATGGCTTCAGCTACCATCCGGCTATTCTTATGAACCGAACGAGGTGCCCAGTCACCACGCCGCATTTCATCCAGCATAGCGCCACGAATACGAATGCCAGCAAAGGTTTCAAAGCTGGCCCCTTTACTGGCATCAAAATTTTTTGTGGCTTCAATTAATCCAATCATGCCAGACTGGATTAAATCATCCAGTTGCACGCTAGCCGGAAGTCGAGCAATAAGATGACAAGCCACTTTTTTTACCAGTGGAGCATGCCGTTCGACCACTTTGTGGATGTGGTCTGAAGTTTGATATCCCGCCGCCCTATTGACCGGTGAAGCCATAATTACCCATTCACTAATTGCTCAATAAAAAATTCTAAATGACCGGAAGGTTGATGTGGAACTGGCCATTTAACCGCTTTCGATGCCAATCCTTTAATTGCCACAGCTGCTGGTGAGCTTGGAAATAAATCGACGATGGCCTTTTGTCGCCGCGACGATTTTCGCATGTTTTCATCGAATGGCACGGTTGCCACTAGCTCTAGGGCTACATCTAAAAATCGATCTGTTACTTTGGAGAGTTTAGCAAACAACTCTTGTCCTTCACGCAAGCTACGCACCATATTGGCAACAATTTTAAAACGATAGACACCATGCTCACGACTAAGCACTTTGATGAGTGCATATGCATCCGTAATGGAGGTAGGTTCGTCACACACCACCACAACCACATCTTGGGCAGCGCGAGAAAAGCTTAACACCATGTCAGAAATACCTGCGGCGGTGTCAACAATTAATACGTCAAAGTGGCTATCAAGCTCACTGAATGCTCGAATTAAGCCGGCATGTTCCGCGGGGGTAAGCTCAACCATGTTTTGCGAGCCTGAAGTGGCTGGCACAATTTTAATCCCAGCGGGGCCTTCCACTAAAATTTCTTCTAATTCGCACTCACCTGATAACACATGAGATAAGTTCTTCTCAACCCTAAGGCCTAACATGACATCACAGTTTGCCAAGCCTAAGTCGGCGTCCAACACCAGTACTCGCTGGCCCTGCTGTCCCATTGCGATGGCCGTGTTTAATGAAACATTGGTTTTGCCAACGCCTCCTTTACCACCGGTAACGGCTATCACTTTTACACCTTGGTTGCTACTTTGACTCATTTTTCGCAGGCCACTTGCTTGATCTAAAACTGTGTTAATCATACATTCCTACTGACTCTGACGCTACAGGTACACGTCGAGAGTGCTGTGCTTTTATTCTTTTTAAATACAATTGCTCCGCTTTTCTGACTAGCTTTTGAGCATTTGCGACGCGAATGTCTTCTGGCACTCGCTGACCGTTAGTAAGATACCCTATTGGCAAGCGATTTTGAATCGCAATACTAATAATCTCGCCCAAACTTAGACTTTCATCAAGTTTTGTGAAAATACAGCCACTTAAATTTACTTTTTTGAAGTGTCTTACGGTTTCTTGTAGCACGTTCATTTGCGCTGTAGCACTCAATACAAGATAACTACGAATATCCACGCGAGCACTGCGCATAAGTGTATTCAACTGCTCAGTTAAGCGCAAATCTCTTTGGCTCATTCCGGCTGTATCTATTAATACTAGACGCTTATTGCGTAAATGATAAAGCACTTCTGCAAGTTCGTTGGCATCTTTTACTTGTTTTACTGGACAACCAATGATGCGGCCATAGGTGGCAAGTTGCTCGTACGCGCCAATTCTGTAGGTATCAGTAGTGATCAGGGCAACTTTATCGGCACCATACTTTTGTGCCCCCAGAGCAGCTAACTTCGCTACTGTGGTAGTTTTACCAACACCTGTAGGGCCCACCATGGCAAACACTCCACCTTGACGTAAAATATCGTTATTGGTGGTATGCATTTGGTTGATCACCATGTTTAGTAGTGAGTTCCAGGCTTCTTTGCGTGACACATCATCGGGGATAAAGCAGGCCATTTGCTCTGCCACATCTTTATCAATCCCCATACCTTCTAGGCGGTCAACTAAGCATGCACGAGTTGGATCGCGGCGCGCCATTTCTTGTTTCATTAATCCTGAAACTTGATGCTCTAGAAGCTGACGAATGGCATTCATTTCTTCACGCATGTCGCTCATTTCATCGCCCTTAGCGCGCTTATTTGGCGCTGGCTCATCGCCAAAACCACTGTCTAAGTCATCCGATTCCGACCAGCTTTGCGGCTCGGCAAAGTCATCGTCTTCAAAGTCAAAAGATTGGCGACTTGGTTGCGGCTTGCTGTGATAACTCGGTTGAGCTGAGCGCTGTGGTTGACGCTGAGGCTCTTGCTTTGTCGCCAACATTTGTTCAGTATCAATGCCGGACTGTGAAAACATTGACGCCAATTCTGGTGAACGTGGCCGTGGAGCTTGACGCTCTAACAAGGCTTCTAAGCTATCAGCCACTTGCGCTTGCTTGCTCGGTTGCGCTTGGCGTGGCTCAGGGCGAACAAAACGACTAGCCTGTTGTTTAGCTGGCGCTTCATTACTTGTGGCAGGCGCTGGTGATTGGGGCTTAGGCGCTGCGGCACGGTCATTATCCACAGCAGCAACAATTTCAACACCGTCAGCCAGCTTTTTGTTAGACATGATAACCGCATCCGCGCCTAACTCTTCTTTCACTTCATTTAAAGCCGTACGCATATCTTTTGCGAAAAAACGTTTAATTTTCATGTTACAGCCCCTTTATCCTCTATTGTCCAACCGAGCTCACAATCTTGATTTGTCTTTCTTCCGGTACTTCTTGATACGACATCACTCTCAAGCCCGGGATAGTGTGTTTAACAAATCGAGATAGCACACTTCTTAACATACCTGAGGTTAATAAGATGGACGGGTCGCCTAGCATCTCTTGGTTATGGTGCGCTTCTCGTAATGACTCTTGAAGCCGCTCCGCCAAGCCAGGTTCGATACCTGCCCCCTCATCACCTGCGTTCTGAAGTGACTGATGCAACATCTGTTCCAACTCAGGCGCCAATGTTATGACAGGGATTTCCTCTTCGCCGCCAACCGCGTCTTGAACGATTAATCTGCGCAGTGAAATTCGTACTGCAGCCGTAAGTACATCTGGATCTTGGCTTCTTGGACCATACTCAACTAGGGTCTGAACAATGGAGCGCATATCGCGAATGGCTACGCCTTCATTGAGTAAGTTTTGCAGTACTTTTACCACTGTGGTTAGCGGTAGAATATCCGGCACGAGTCCTTCCACTAGACGTGGGTGGCTCTTGGCGAGCATATCGAGTAGGTTTTGCACTTCTTCATGGCCCAGCAACAATGAAGCATTGTTGGTTAGCAACTGACTAATGTGAGTGGCCACCACGGTTGCTGCATCCACCACTGTGTAGCCCAGTGAGTGCGCTTCGTCTTTCTGATCCGGCTTAATCCATACCGCATCAAGACCAAACGCCGGATCCTTGGTTTCAATGCCTTTAATGGGGCCAAATACTTGGCCGGGGTTAATGGCTAATTCATCACCATGTTTCAGTTCACCGTTTCCTGAGCCCACGCCCATGAGAGTAATATTGTAGGCATTGGGGTCGAGTTCTAAGTTATCGCGAATATGCACCGGTGGCACCAAAAAGCCCAACTCTTGCGAAAGCTTCTTACGAACTCCTTTAATGCGACTTAATAGCTCGCCACCTTGTGCTTGGTCAACCAAAGGAATGAGTCGGTAGCCTACCTCAAGTCCGATCACATCAACCGGCTGCACATCGTCCCAGCCCAGCTCTTTTTGTTCTTGCTGTTGTGCGCCTTTGCCCTGAGCTCCGCTGGCTTCTTGTTC
The DNA here is from genome assembly GCF_048515945.1 of Pseudoalteromonas 'SMAR'. Classification (NCBI taxonomy): domain Bacteria; kingdom Pseudomonadati; phylum Pseudomonadota; class Gammaproteobacteria; order Alteromonadales; family Pseudoalteromonadaceae; genus Pseudoalteromonas; species Pseudoalteromonas 'SMAR'. The sequence continues at coordinate 37,772 of NZ_JBLWMW010000010.1, read as the reverse complement.
GGCTTTCTCGATTTCCGCTTTTTTCTTTTGTTGCTGAGTGTAATAAGCAATATAGCCAAGCAGCGCGCCTAAACTTAAAAAAGCCACATGAGGCATGCCAGGAACGAGACCCATGGTGATAAGGATCCCAGAGGCAATAAACAGTGATTTTTCATTGCCTAGCTGAGTTTTAAATTGATCGCCCATGTTGTGCGACTCGTTTTGTCGCGTCACGACAATGGCAGTACCAATCGATAGCAACAAAGAAGGAATTTGTGCAACTAGGCCATCCCCTATGGTCAGCATGGTATACACTTCCATGGCACGACCAAAAGTTAAGTCGTGTTGGATCATACCAACAAATAAACCACCGATTATATTAATTGCTAGGATTACTATCCCCGCAATGGCATCGCCTTTAACGAATTTACTGGCACCATCCATCGAGCCATAGAAGTCGGCCTCTCGAGTTACTTCATCACGACGAGTTCTGGCCTCTTCAGCAGAGATGAAGCCGGCATTTAAGTCGGCATCAATGGCCATTTGTTTACCTGGCATGGCATCAAGGGTAAAACGTGCAGACACTTCCGAGATCCGCCCGGCACCTTTGGTAATAACCACGAAGTTAATGATGATAAGAATAAGAAACACCACCAGACCAACTGCGTAGTTACCGCCAATCACCACGCTACCAAAAGCCTCAATCACTTTACCCGCAGCGTCCCCACCAGTATGACCCTCTAGTAGTACCACTCGAGTACTAGCAACATTCAGTGCCAAGCGCATAATGGTGGCGATTAGCAACACCGCCGGGAACATGCCAAACTCCAGTGGCTTCATGGTGTAAACCGTGACCAAAAGAACCACCAGTGCAAGTGCTATGTTGAAAGAAAAAAGAATGTCGAGTAAGAATGGCGGTAACGGTAAAATCACCATACCCAAGGCCGCAAGTACCAGCAATGGAGTACCAATGCCCTTAGCATATTCTTTTTTATCTCGATTGAGTTGTTCTAAAACCGCTTTGAATTCCATAACTTAACACATGCAAAAAATTGACACACATTGATTGAAGCAATATGTATTCCAGTTGTGTCGTCAATGCTGGTATGCCATGTATTTTACTGAGTGAAGAAAGCAATGTTGCGGCTAGATAATGATGTTGAAAGCGACGCTTCTACCCTGTAGGGTTCAGGGTAAACTTGGTAGCGTAATACTCTTTTATGTCCGCGATTAGTGCTTCAGATCATCTGGGATAGGCAAATCTTTACTCAGTGCGGTCGGTCGCTTTCCTCTGCCTTTTTGGAAACGGCTCAGCTGGAAAACATAGGCCAGTACTTGTGCCACTGCGGTAAACAATTGCTCTGGAATTTGCTCTCCCACTTCTGTGGTGTGATATAAAGAACGAGTTAGTACAGGTGACTCAACAATAGGTACTTCGTTGCCTTTGGCAATTTTACGTATTTGCATCGCCAGTTCATCGACTCCTTTGGCAATTACAATAGGCGCGCCGGCTTTTTCAGTATCGTATTTTAGTGCTACTGAGTAATGGGTTGGGTTAGTCACCACCACATCCGCATCAGGCACTTCTTGCATCATTCTGCGTTGAGACATTTCGCGCTGTGTACGGCGAATGCGCGCTTTAATTTGTGGATCACCCTCAGAGTTTTTATATTCATCTTTGACTTCTTGCAGCGTCATTTTCAACTGCTTGTGATGATTATAACTTTGATACGGCGCATCAATCGCAGAAATGACGATCATGGTACAACTCAAGGCCAAAAACATCCAAGCCAATATTTCTAGGGCATGCTCAATACTGGCAGGGATCTGTTCAATACTCAGGTGCAGTATTTCATCGAAATAGAGCTTAATCAGTAAAATAGCGCAGCCTGCCACCAGCACAAATTTTAAGACAGATTTTAATAGCTCGATAGCGGCTTGCGGCCCCAGCATTCGTTTAATGCCCTTAACAGGAGACATTTTACTGGCTTTAGGGGCGGCAGCCTGCCAAGAAAAGTTAAAGCCACCTAATAAGGTGTTACCCACAATACCGGCAATGGCAATAATGAAAACGAACATCGACATGGGAAAAATCAACTCACCAAAAACGTCGCCCCATAAGGCAAACATTTTGGTGGTGTCATAGGTTTCGTTACGATTGAGGGTTAGCATGCGACCCATGACATTATAGAGCCCTTTGGCTATACCCGGACCATACATTAACAGCGCGATAGCAGAAAACATCAGCACAAAGGTCGTGCCAAGCTCTTTAGAGCGTGCCACTTGCCCCTTTTTCTTGGAGTCATCAATTTTTTTCTGGGTGGGTTCCTCGGTGCGTTCTTGACCCGAATCTTCAGCCATTTATAGCGCCCCCTATACCGTACAACCGACTAAGTTACACATTAGCTCGGTCATTTTTAACCATTGGAATTCGTATTGCGCTAGGAAGTTGCCTAACGTCATCCAGATAATGGTTAATCCCGCAACCAAAGTAAAGGCAAAACCCACCGAGAATATATTCATTTGCGGCGCGGCTCGGGTCATAATACCAAAAGACAAATTAATAATGAGCATCGCGGTTAATGGTGCCAACGCCAGTGCCAGTGCAGTAGAGAACATCCAGCCGCCCCAGTTAACTATGGTCCAAAAATTATCCACTGACCACCAGTTGCCAGCCACAGGAAAAGTCTCAAAGCTATACACCACCATTTGGATCATCATCAAGTGGCCGTTATAAACAAAAAACAGTAATGTCGCCAAAATCAAATAAAACTGACCCACCGCCGGGACACTCATGCCGTTGGCAGGATCCACCACGGAAGCAAAGCCAAGGCCAGTTTGCATTGCCAAGATTTGGCCTGCAACAATAAACGTATTGAGTAACAGTAATGAGCCAAAACCAATGGCCACGCCAGTGATAAGCTCTTGGATCACCACTAGGATCATGGAAAAAGAGAATAAATCAGTAAATTGCGACTTCGGAAGGACCGGCACCACAGCAAAGGTGATCACCACGGCTAAGGCAAACTTGATTCGCGCCGGCACCGTTTGCGCACCGAGACCCGCCATGACCATAATCATTGAGCTTATTCTGACCAGTGGTAGCAAAAAGTCACTGAGCCACTGCATGATCACAGCAAAGGTAAACTCCATCTTTACCCCGCGATTTCAGGAATTTGCAGTACCAGCGTGTTGAAATAATCCATCAGCACTTGGACAAACCAATGGCCACCAAAGATCAGCGCGACTATGGTGACAATCAGTCGCGGTAAAAAGCTCAAGGTTTGTTCGTTGATGGAAGTGGCCGCTTGGAAGACCGCCACTACTAAGCCAATTAACAAGCCAGGTACAACAATGGCTGCCACGAGCTTAATCACGATAAATAGTGCGCCACTTAGGATATCAACAAATACTTCTGGTTCCACGCTAGACCCCCAACCCGAAGCTTCTGGCCAGCGTCCCCATTACTAAGCTCCAGCCATCCACTAAGACAAACAGCATAATCTTAAATGGCAAAGAGACTATCATCGGGGAAAGCATCATCATACCCATGGCCATCAAGACACTCGCCACCACTAAGTCAACAATGAGAAACGGGATAAAGAACATAAAGCCAATAATAAAGGCGGTTTGTAATTCAGACGTCACGAATGCAGGAATAATAACAATAAACGGCGTGTCTTCTGGGCTATCAAGCTTATCGTACCCGGCAATTTTGGCGAAGGTTTCTAAGTCCTTAATCCGAGTTTGCGACAGCATAAAGCTCTTCATTGGCTCTTTGGCTTTTTCAAGCGCCTGGATAGAAGTGAGCTCTTCATTGATGTAAGGCTGTACCGCTTGTTCATTAATTTGTGAAAAGATAGGAGCCATAATAAACAAAGTTAAAAACAGCGTTAGACCTAGCAAAATTTGATTGGAAGGAGACTGTTGTAAACCAATGGCTTGGCGCAAAATCGCTAAGACGACAATGATCCGGGTGAACGAGGTCATCATGATAACTGCTGCAGGTATAAAACTCAGTGCCGTCATGATAGCCAGCACCTGCAAAGTCACCGAGTACTCTTGGCTACCGTCAGGATTAGTGGTGACGTTAATGGCTTCAATGCCCTCGGCAGAGGCAAAGCCTGAAAATAACAACAGTGAGAAAAGGAGCGTTTTAATCATGGGATTTCTTATTATCTTTATTCGCTGGGGTCATCTTAGTGGCCAAAAACTTCTGTAATTCACTGGCAAAAGGTGCCTGATTTAAGCCATCGAGTGGCGTCTCAAGTTGATAGAGGTAGTTGATATTACTAGGAGTAACCCCGAGTAAATGTTGTTTATTATCAAGCTCAATAACCAGCAACCTTTCTTTGGTGCCCAGTGAAATACTGCGTATGACCTTAAAGTCTTTTTGGTTGACAATATTGGGATTTAAGCGCTTTAGGATAAATGCCAAGCCCACAATAAGCGCTATCACCAACACCAATGATAGCCCCATGGAAAGTAGCTCAGAACTTAATCCTGCGGTGCCAGCACCCACTTTTGCGCTGGTGTCATTAGTCGCCGCAGCATTTGCGCTACTCGACAACAGCAGTAGCACTAACATATCGAAGCCGTTTATCGCTCGCACCATTAGCGTAACTTCTTGATCCGCTCAACTTGGCTTATCACGTCGGTGAGACGAATACCAAACTTATCGTTCACCACAACCACTTCGCCATGGGCAATCAAGGTGCCGTTAACCAACACATCGAGTGGCTCACCAGCCACGCGGTCAAGTTCTACCACTGAACCTTGGTTTAGCTGTAATAGGTTACGGATATTAATTTTAGAACGGCCCACTTCCATGGAAATGGTAACCGGAATATCTAAAATGGTATCCAGCTTCCGTTTTTCATCAGAGGACAATGATGAATTCGCATCTTTTAATTCATCAAGCTCAGCAACTTCTGGCTCACCACTACCAGACTCAGCGTCTTCCGCTTCGGCCAAGGCTGCTGCCCATTCGTCCATAGTATCTTGATCATCGCTCATTTAACTACTACCTGATTATGTTATCTATTTACTCAATTCGTGTGTTACAGCAATTAAGCTCATGCTAAGGCGTTGCACTTGCTGTTACCAATCTAAATCCACCCCTTCGGAAAGGTGCAGATCTTCTTCTAACTCGGCCAGCTCGGCATCAGAATCGAGCTTTTTACCGCCTTTAGTAAACACGTGAAGCTCAGACTTCACCGATTCTGGGCGTTTTATCTTTTCACTTATTTGCAGTGCTACGTTGTCACGGGAGCGCCCCATTTTCGCTCTAAAGGTTGGCAGCTCTTCAACAAACACAGTAACATGCTCTGGCATTTCCACCGGGATCACATCACCTGCTTGCAACTTCATGACCTGCTCCAATGATAGGTCAACTTCCAGTAACTGGGATGATAACTCCACTTCAACATCCATGATTTCATCGCGCAGCGCCTTACTCCAACGCAAGTCCGTGTCTTCGGTATCCGATTGCACACCGGCATCCAGTAATTCACGAATGGGTTCCAGCATCGAATAGGGCAAAGAAATATGGAAATCGCCACCGCCGCCGTCAAGCTCAATGTGAAAAGAGCTGATCACCACCACCTCGGTTGGTGAAACAATGTTGGCCATGGCTGGGTTAACTTCAGAGTCTAAATACTCAAAAGAAACGTCCATCACCGGTGCCCATGCTTCTTTGTAGTCTTCAAAGATTATTTTTAACAACATTTGTACAATACGGCGTTCGGTGGGGGTAAATTCACGGCCTTCAATTTTGGCATGATAGCGGCCGTCGCCACCAAAAAAGTTATCCACCAGAATAAACACCAAGCGGGCTTCCATGGTAATAAGCCCAGTTCCCTTTAATGGTCTGAAGCGCACCATATTGAGGCTTGTTGGCACAAATAAGGTATGAATATACTCACCGAACTTCAGCATTTGCACACCATTAATCGACACTTCAGCGGTGCGACGCATCATATTAAACAGGCTTATTCGCATATGCCGGGCAAATCGCTCGTTAACGATTTCCAGCGTCGGCATGCGACCACGAACAATCCTATCTTGAGAAGAGAAGTCGTATTGCAGGGCTCCGGAGCTTTCTCCTTCCTCACCTTCGACAACTTCGTCTTCTTCGACTTCATCTACTCCATGGAGTAGCGCGTCGATTTCATCTTGAGATAATAAGTCGCTCACAAATACTACCTTATTGCATCACAAACCCGGTGAACAGCACACGCTCAATCACCTTGCTACCCTCAACGCCTTCCATCGCCGCTTGTACTTTATCAAGAGCTGTCAAACGCAATGTTTCTTTACCTGCGCTGGTGCTCAGCTCATCGGCCGTGGTGGTTGAAAATACGCTTAATAGTGTGCCTTCAATAAGCGGAATGTGCTTCTTGGCAACTTCCTCGTTTACCTCTCCACGCACCAGCAATTGCACTTTTATCTGCACGATTCTATCGCGGCTGGCGCCTGGCACATTAAAAACAAATGGCCTTGGCATAGCAACATACAAGGCACTGCCAATTTCTGCTGAGCTACTTTGCTCAGCTTGCACTTCCGACGCTGTAGTTTCTTCAGCTAAGGTCTCTGGTGGCGCATCTGAGCCAGAAAATAAAAAGAACCCTGCCACACCGCCAAGAATAACCACCACAGCGGCAATAATGATAATTAGCTTTTTCTTCGAGCCACCGGTTTCTTCTATTTCTAAATCGTTTTCTTCAGCCATAGCAAGCCCTTATAATTTTCAGTAGTAACAATAATAGCAGGTGTTAGGCATAGTAATCTATTGCCGAATCACTATTTCTCTGCTGCCTTTGTTGTACGTCTGATACCATTGCTTGCTCATCATCACTGCCCTGTTGCCCGCTACCATATTGACCTTGGCTATCGCCTTGACCATCTTGACCTTCACTTTGACCATGTGAAATGTGACTTTCACCAAGTTCAATCCCCTGCTCAGCCAACATCTCTCGGAGTCTAGGTAAAGATTGCTCAAGCATTTCTTTTGCTTGTTGGTTTTGTACCACAAAGTTCACCTGAGCCTGCTCAGCATCGCTTTTTATGCGAATTTGCAACGCCCCTAACTCTGGTGGGTCGAGCCTGATTTCAGCTTGTTTATTATTCAGGTTCAACATCATTCCAACGCGTTGATTGAGCTCTTTTGCTGCATCATGACGAGCAATATTAATTGCTTGTTGAAGATTAGCATCTACCGTTGGCTTTGTCTGTGCTGCCGAGTTGCTACTTGAGTTTTGTGACTGCTGCAGCTGTTGTACCTCTTTCATCGTTTGATTTAGCGTAGCAGGTTCTGTGCTCGATGTAGCGTTAGGCGCTGCGTCTGTCCGTGTTGTGCTAAAAATATTATTAAATGGCGCTCTTTCAGCTTTACTGTTCTCTTTCACTGCTGCACTTTCTTGGCTACTGGTGGCATTAAACTCTTTGTCGCTAAGCTTTTCCGACAGCTTTTCAGTCACTTGTTTTTCTATTTGTGGCTTTTCACTGACTTTGGCTTGTTCAGGCTCACCTTGATAAGCACGCTCATTGGTCATCACTTTGTCTTGTTTTAACTGTTTAACCGGTGAAATAAAGTCACTGCCGTTATCTACTTTTCTCAACTCCTGCGGTTTATCTTGCGGTTTCGTTGCTAACGGCATGTCAGAGTCATTTTGCGGTTCAGGATTTGCTGGTAATACTCCAGATTGAGCCGGCTTAAACGGCTCATTCACCCCTTTCACTGCAACCAAATTTTTATTGGCTAATAACTGAGCCACCGCCTTTTGCACGCTAGGTGAAGCATCATAAATATCGACATCGCCATTTAACACCGCTTGCAGCTCTTTTTGTTGCACAGGGTTCAAACTATTAAGCACGCTTGTGACCTTCTTAGTCAACTTTGACTCTACCGCTTGATCAGAGGAAGCTGAAACATTATCAGTCAGCCTGCTCTGCTCCATAGTGCCTTGGAGCTGGTCAGATATAGGACCTGTGTCCGCTTTATTTCTAAAGTAGATGATGGTTTGCTGCTGATTGCTTTGAGTCGTACTTTGTGTATTACCACCAGTGCCATTACTCTCCTTACCTGCTTCAGGCTCTGAAAGGAGTTGACCAGTGCCCTTTTGAGCCTCAGGTAGTCCTATAGGCATCGGTTTAGGTGCTTCATTGTGAGGTAACTCTGGTACTTTAGGTTTCACTTCATCGTTCAACTTTTGCACTGCTTGCAATTGCTCTCGAGTTGACTTTGACTGCTGCTCTACTATTGACTTTATATTACTATCACCAATAGCTGCAGGTGACTGCTTAACAACAGTTGAATCGACATTATCATCGCCAATAACTGCAGGCGACGACTTAACAACAGTTGAATCGGCATTATCATCGCCAATAACCGCTTGTAACTGCTTAAATGCTGTTGACCCGGTATTATTATCGCCAGTAGCTGTAGGTGACTGCTTAACTGCTGTTGACTCGGTATTATTATCACCCGCAATTGCGAGTGCCTTCTTAACTTTTTTCTCAACCTCTTGTACCATTTCATCAGAAATGATCTTTTGCTTACCATCTTCTTGTAATTGTTCAGTGTTTTGCTGTTTTTGCCCACTAGCAACGGTTGCAACTTCATCAGCGGTTACTTGTGACGGGCTACTGCTGGGTTGCAGAGCTGCGCGCACAGCTGTTGATACTTCTTTTGGTGCAGAGTTTAATGAGGTGCTTTGCTGTTTCGCTGCAGCAATTTGCGATAATAAGTCGTTACCTGCCGAAGTGCCCGCCACTTTATCTGGCGTTACAATCTCGCTCAAGATGGCTTCATCACTGTTAGTAAGTGCTGGTGATGTTGTGGCCATTGCTGCGGTTTGTTTTGCGGCATCACTCACCGGTTCAGAGTCAGCAGTATCTTTATCTGATATGGATTCAACCGCAACATCAGCCTCTTCAGTGCTGTTGTCATCGACTGCTTGCTGATCATCGTGTTTAGTCCCTGAGCCCAGCTCTGCGTCTGATTTCCCTTGCTGCACCTCTCCAGCATTGTCTAGTTTTGCCATGAGCGAATTAAAGTCATCGCTACCCAGAGCCTCTTCAGCATCTGACGATAAGGGGGCACTTTTCGCTTCATTATTGCCGCGCTGCAGCAGGTTTGCAAGCATCACATTCATTTTGAACTACCTCAACAAGTGGCAAGTTTCTGCCTTTTTATGAGCACATCAAAATACAACCCAATGATTTTATTGATGTTATATTTTGACCCCATAGATAAACCAATTCACTAAGTTAAATACTGCATAATTCAAGCCAACTTCACTAAAGCTGACTCAGCACTGGAGCCAGGCGTAAGTCCTCTACCAAACTGATGGTCTGCGGACAAACTGGTTGGTAGCAAACTCATCAAGCATTTTCTGTTCTGCTTTGGCTAACTTTGCCTGATGCGCTAATTGTTGTTTCTCAATCAGCTTTTCAATGGCCTTGGTTTTGGCCTGTTGCTCTAGCCATAGCTTACGGCGCTGCTCTACTACCTGCTTAGCAGTGTTCACGGTAGTGCTCTGCTGAGCGATCGCTTGCTCTATTTTATTAATGAAATTGTGATATTGATTAAAACCACCACTGCTTAACCCCGTTTGGGCTTTGCCATGAAGTTGCGTGGTGTATTCCAATCTAAAGTCGTTGAGTCCTGCCAACTTTTGCTGATTAATGGACAGGTGTTGTTGTGCCTGAGCAAAGTTGGCTTTCAGTTGCTCTTCTTTGTCTTGTTCCAGCTTAAGTAAGAGGTTCAGTTTGTTGGCGGCCATTATGCTTGTCCTAGTAATTGCGCTAGATTCTGAAGACAATCATCGTAGCTGATCACTTCTTTCATACCTTGCTGTAAAAAGTGATTCACAGCCGGCATCATTTCAATGGCTTGGTCTAACATTTGGTCGCTGCCTTTTTGGTAGGCACCCAAAGTGATCATATCTTTATTTTGCTGATACTTAGAGTAAACCTGTTTGAGAACTCTCGCTTGTTGTAGATGGGCTTCAGAGACCACTTGTGGCATAACACGACTGATCGACTTTTCAATATCAATGGCAGGATAATGGCCGCTATCGGCCAGTTCACGGGACAGCACAATATGTCCATCTAAAATAGCTCGAGCAGCATCAGCAATGGGATCTTGCATATCATCCCCCTCACTGAGAACCGTGAAAAAAGCGGTAATGGAGCCTTGCCCCTCACCACCATTACCAGCGCGTTCAACTAACGCAGGCAGTTTTGCAAATACAGATGGCGGGTAGCCTTTCGTCGCTGGTGGTTCACCCACTGCCAGAGCAATTTCACGTTGTGCCATGGCATATCGTGTCACGGAATCAAGCAGTAGCAACACGTTAAGACCTTGATCACGAAAATACTCTGCAATGGTAATGGCGCTTTCGCAGCCTTTTAACCGCATCAAAGGTGAAGCGTCCGCAGGGGCAGCCACTACCACCGAGCGGCGGCGACCCTCAACGCCAAGAATTTCATCAATAAACTCTTTTACCTCACGGCCACGCTCACCGACCAAGCCAACCACAATGACATCGGCCTCACTCCCTCGGGTCATCATCCCTAGTAACACAGACTTACCCACACCACTTCCGGCAAACAAGCCCATTCGCTGCCCTTGCCCCACGGTGACGATGGAGTTGATTGCACGCACACCAACGTCCATGGGCGCATCAATGGGTCTTCTTGCCAGCGGGTTAATAGGCGATGCAGCGAACTTCAAATGCTGTTCCGCCTCGATTGCCCCCAGTCCATCCAACGGTCGGCCCAAGCCATCCACCACTCGACCCAATAAGCTCATACCCACAGGTAACCCGGCTTCTTTGACTTTAGGGATCACCCGCGCACCGGGAAGCACACCGGTAATATGATCGTTGGGCATGAGGTATAAGGTGTCTTGATTAAAGCCGATGACTTCAGCGTCGACAAAGCCACCTAGGGTCTCTATTTTACATTGACTGCCCACCGAGGCGTTTAACCCTTTGGCTTCCAGGGTTAGCCCCACTACACGGGTCAAGCTGCCAGCGACGGCAACGCCATAAGGTTTAATAAACTTTTGATACTTTCCCAGTCGCTCGCTCATTGCAGCCGATGTTGACATGATTTTGCATACCCGTACGTTATGGTTAAGCCTCGACGCTAATATTGTCGCACGAAGCTTATTGCTTTTGCTCTATACCGCTATCTTGCAAAAAAGAGTCCAACACATCATTTATGCGGTTTTTCACTGTCATATCAATTGACGATTGCGCGGTTTTTACCTCGCATCCGCCTCTTTCTAAGGTGGGTTCGGGAATTAACTGCCAGTGCTGTGCAGCAATGTGCTCCTCGCCATACATCTCCTGGACTAAAGTAAGGTCGTCGGGGTGAAGGTGGATGCGAACACTTTGCTCATGAATAGGCAAAGCGTCCATGGCTTTTTTTAAGGCATTTAAAATTAGTTCTGGGGAAGTTTGTAACTCCTTGAAGATCACTTGCTGCGCCAATAAATTGACTAAAGTAACCAATTGCTGTTCGCAGTCATCATCGACTTTTTTAATTGGGTCCTGTAAGGCATCAAGCACACTCGACAATGCTTTCATACGCTCTTCAATCAGAGGCTGAGCTTCTTCCAGCCCTTTTTCCTTACCAATTTCGACGCCTTCTTTGTAACCGGCCTCTTTGCCTTCACTGACTCCTTTATCAAATCCTTCAATGTAGCCTTGCTCATGACCTTGTTTGATGCCTTCATCGTAGGCGTCTTGGCGGATCTGCTCGAGCTCTTCAATAGTCAGGGTAGGAAACTCTGGCTCCTGTGGCTCTGGCTCTTGGGGTTTTTCCTTTTTACTGTAAATTTCTTCCAAAGGTGTACCGTAGGCCGTTGAACGACCTCGGTATTTTTCTGGTTTATCAGATACATCTGGGATTGGCCAATTTTCTAAAAGTTCGTCAATCGCGCTGTCGCTGACGGGACGACCTTTATACAGCTTTTTATCGACCATAGTTTATAGGAACTCCTCGCCGCCACCGCCGCCGAGCATAATCTCACCAGAGTCGGCTAAGCGTCTGGCCGTTGCCAGAATCTCTTTCTGTGCCGCTTCCACTTCGCTGATCCTAACTGGCGGCATGGCCTCAAGATCGTCTTTCATCATTTCCGCTGCACGTTTTGACATGTTATTCATGATCTTATCTTTCAAGCCCTCATCAGCGCCTTTAATGGCTTTCATTAAGACATCTTGTTGCACCTCACGTAAAATCGCCTGGATACCGCGATCTTCAACGTCCATAAGGTTCTCAAAGACAAACATAAGATCTTGAATTTGCTGAGACATTTCCTCATCATGCTCACGGATTGAATCCATTAGCTGACCTTCAATATTGGTATCGAGGTAGTTCAAGATATCTGCTGCGGCTTTTAAGCCGCCCATTTTCGCAGCTTGGGCACCGGCTTGACCTGCGAACTGTTTCTCCATGATTTCGTTGAGCTCTTGCAGTGCCGCTGGTTGCACTTCTTCTAAGTTGGCGATCCGCATGGTTAAGTCTAGGCGCACTTTCTCAGGAAATTGCGCTAGAATTTCAGCTGATTGCTCAGGCTCCAAATAAGACAATACAATGGTTTGAATTTGCGGGTGCTCATTACGGATGATATTGGCAACCTGCTTAGAATCCATCCACTTTAAAGAGTCCAACCCTTTCGCGCCAGAGCCCATAACAATTTGGTCAATCAGGCTCGCCGCTTTATCTTCACCTAGCGCCGCAGTAAGCGCCTTTTTAATAAAGTCTTCAGATTGGAAACCAATGGTACTGAAGCTTTGAATTTGTTCAATAAACAGGTTGTGTACTGCGGCAATTTTGGCTTGCGATAAGTCGTCCATCGCCGCCATCGACATCCCCACCTTTTGCACCTGCTTAGGCTCCAGGTGCTTTAGTATTTGTGCGGCATCCTCTTCCGTTAAACTTAGCAGCAAGATGGCCGCTTTATCGACGCCGTCAAGCTTGTCAACGTCGAACGCCGCAGGTAATTGTTTTTCTTCTTGATCAGTCATCTTCTGTCAACCACGCTTTCACAACTTGTGATGAGAGTTCAGGCTCGTTAGCGACCAGAGCACGTACTGCTTTAAGTAGGTCTTCGTCACCGTGTAGGTCAGGCAATTGTAATCTACCATCTGAGGAGAAGCCAACTGCCGACTCATCAAAGTCATTATTTAACATATCAAGGGTGCTGTCACCGAGGTCTACGCCACTGGTTAATGCATCTTCGTCATACTCTTCCAAGGTATCTTCTGGGTAGATTAGACGTTTCAACATAGGTCTTACTACCGCTAAGATTAGCACAATGATAACCAATGTTCCGGCGCCAAGACGGATAACTTTTTGGAACCAGTCTTGCTCCCACAGTGGTAATTCCTCCACCGCCATTAAGTCTTCACGAACAAATGGTACTGTTACTACTTCTAGGGCATCACCTCGCTGCATGTCAAAGCCCACGCCACCTTGTAATAAACGACGAATATTATTCAGCTCTTCTTGTGAGCGTGGAACCATCTCCATGTTGCCTTCGGCATTGGCTTTTTGCACGTAATCCACGGCCACACTGACACTGATGCGGCGAATAACGCCAGTTTGTTGACGCTTATGGCTGATTGTGGTGTCTAACTCATAGTTACGAGTCGCTTCTTTTTGCACACTGCTTGGCGTAGCACCCTTACCATTACCACCTTGACCTACGACTTCGGGGATGTTTGAGTCCATAGGCGGCTGATTGGTTAACGCACCAGGGATCCCCACAGCCAAGCCACCGATGTTGTTTTCTTCATACGTAGTTTCACTGCGCACCGCTGGTAAGTCTGGATTGAAACGTTTCTGCGTCTCTTCTACCGAGCTAAAGTCCATGGTTAAATCGACTTGGGCAGTGAAGTTACCTAAGCCCACAGTTGGAATAAGAATACTATCAATTTTTTCCAGGTATTCTTGCTCACGCTTGCGTTCAAGGTCATATTCTTTTCTTGAGCGTGCTGCCAAAGAGTCTTGCGAGCCCGAATTAAGTAGGCGGCCATTTTGATCGGTTACGGTAACACGTGCAGGCTCTAAACCTTGCACTGCTGAGGCAACTATATCAACAATGGAATCGACTTCTTCGCCGTCTAATGTGCGACCGCGTTTCATGGTCACAACCACAGTAGCTGACGGTTTTTTCTCACGACGAGCAAAGACATTTTCTTTCGGGATAGCCAATAATACCTTGGCGCGGTTGATATCTTGCAGCTCTTCAATGGTGCGCGATAACTGTTGTTCACGGCTGTGCTTTAAACGCTCACGTTCTAAGCGCTGACTCACCCCAAAGCCCATATCTTGCATTAAGATATCAGTACCTGAACTGGGTGACTGCGAGAAACCGTCACGGGCCATGCTGAGTTTAATGTTTTGGTAATCCGACTCAGCCACCATAATGGTGTTGCCATCAAGCTCGTATTCAATTTTCTGCTGATCAAGGAAATCGAGTGTTTCCACCAACTCTTCGGTAGGGTATTTGCCTAATGGACGCATATCTGGCTGACGCGCCCAGATAATGATGAAGATTGCTATTGCTAAACAAATTGCCAAAGCAATGACCAGAGTAACCTGGCGTAGCATATCGACACCACTTAACGCGCTAAAGTAGCCAGATTTTTGCTCTTGCTGCTCATCTGCGCCGCTATCGTTATTCATAGCGCCGTCGGAAAGCGTTAGATCTGTTGATTGATTAGTAGCCACGATTACTCTCCAAAGTCACTCTATTAAACTGGCATGCTCATAATTTCTTTGTATGACTCAACAAGTTTATTACGCACTTGTACTGTTGCCTCAAAAGCCACCGAAGATTTTTGCTTGGCGATCATCGCTTCTGCCAAAGACACACTGCGATCTCCAGTTTCAACGGCAACCACTTTTTGCTTAGCGTTTTGCTGTAAGCCATGAACGGTATTCAAGGCATCAGATAATAAATCGCCAAATTGCGCAGATGACGAAGCGGCTGTTTTAACCGGCTCAACCGTAGGCTGTGGATTTTTAGTCGCTTGTGCAGCCATCGCTTGCATTTCTTGAAATAGCGCTGATGATTGTACTTTCATGATGCTTTATCCAAAATAACTATACGTAACTTAGTTAAAGCACATTTCATGCCAATAAATAAACAATATATTTCAATGACTTATAGAGCCTTTCTGTGACGGAATTTTGGCAGGAGGGAAATAAGCAGGCGCTGACTGCAGCGCCTGAAGTAAAAAACAGATAAAAACTCAGTTAAACGGGCAACGCAATCCCTAAGTCGCGCATTTTGGCCAACTTATAGCGCAGCGTTCTGGGGCTCATACCCAGCACTTCAGCCACTTGTTTACGTTTACCATTAAATTTAGCCAATGTATCGAGAATAATTTGATGCTCTTTGTCTTGCAACTCTTCTTTGTAGTTCATACCATCCGCTTCACTTTCCCGCTCTGTTGGGGTAATCGAAGTGGCTACTACCGCAGTATCTGCAAGCGTTTCTGGCATGGCTGAAAAGTGCTCAATAAAGATATCGTCTTCATGAATTTCATTGCCTTGTAATAAAATCAAGGCGCGCTGAATGACATTATCTAACTCGCGCACGTTACCGGGCCAGCTATGCTGTAATAGTTTCTCTTTTGCCTTGGCGCTTAGCTGTGGCGTTGGTTTTGACACTGACTGAGTGTGGCGGGTCAACAAGTGCTCCGCTAGCACCACAATGTCGCCAGGTCGCTCTTTTAATGGCAACCACTCAAGTGGGAACACATTTAAGCGGTAATATAAATCTTCACGAAATACGCCCTCAGCAACGGCTTCTTTTAAGTCGCGGTTACTGGTCGCCAACACTCGCACATCCAGTGAAATGGTTTTGCGGCTTCCCAAGCGCTCTACTTCACGCTCTTGCAACACCCGCAGCAGTTTAGCTTGCAGGCCCAAATCCATCTCAGTAATCTCGTCGAGTAAAATAGTGCCTTTCTGTGCTTGTTCAAATTTACCCGGACAAGCTTGGATAGCCCCGGTAAACGCCCCTTTTTCATAGCCAAACAAGGTGGCTTCGAGCATATTTTCGGGAATAGCTGCACAGTTAATGGCAATAAACGGCTCTTGCGCTCGCTCCGATTTATCGTGAATAAAGCGGGCTAACACTTCTTTGCCCGAGCCACTGGGGCCAAGTACCATAACGCTGGCATCTGATTTGGCGACTTTGGTGGCCAGCTCTAGTAACTTGAGACTTTTGTTATCAGCCACCACCGGACCATCGGTTTCTTTTGCTTTTTCGGGCAAGTAACGACTCACCATATTGAGCAAAACTTCTGGCGCAAATGGTTTGGCCATGTAATCAATGGCACCGAGGCGCATCGCCTCAACAGCATCGTCAATAGTGGCATAGGCGGTCATCATTAACACCGGTAGCTCAGGATAATTGAGCTTAATGGTTTTCAGTAAATCTAAGCCGCTCATCTCTCCCATTTGCACATCGCTCACGACGAGAGAGAATGATTCTTGTTTCAATAACAGCACTGCCTGTTCTGCACAGCTTGCCTCCACACACTCGATATTGGAAAGCTGCAAGGTGTCAATGAGTGCTTCTCTTAAGCCGGCATCATCCTCTACAACTAATACTTTGTTACTCATAGTTCCTCCGCTTCAGTCAGTGGTAGTACTAGGCTAAACCGTGCCCCTTTGCCTGCTATGTTTTCTGCTTTTACATAACCTTGGTGGGCATTGGCAACCGAATTGACCACAGCAAGCCCAAGACCCGTACCTTGCGACTTGGTGGTAAAGAAAGGTTCAAATAATTTGTCAACTTGAGACTCATCGATACCGGGGCCATTGTCCGTCACCGCGATACAAACGTGCTCTCCCGACTCATCTCGCTCAGCGTGGAGTTCGATGTTTGCATCACTGCCAATTATTTGAATGCTATTATGAATTAAATTTTGGATGGCACTGGCCAGCGCGGTTTTATTCCCCATGATCTGCATGTCTGGCTCTGGTAGACGTGCTTCTAAGCTGGCTTTATTAAGCTCAATCATAGCGTCAGCACCCGCTTTAACCTCGCTTAATAATTGTTGCATCGATACCCGCTCTACCACCTGTTGGTCGCCACTTTTGGCAAACAACAGCATGTCATTAACTTGACTCTCAAGGTCTTTTAACCGTGACATCAGCTTGTCATGAAACTTTTCTCGTGACTGACTGGGCAGGTTTGCCGAACCTAAATTAGCGCCATAGAGCATCGCGGCAGAAAGTGGGGTTCGCACTTGGTGGGCTAGTGACGCCACCATTTTACCGAGGGCACTAAGGCGCTGCATGTGCGCTACCCGACTTTGTAAACGCCGTGTCTCTGTTAAGTCGGTCATCAAGATCAGCTGACCAGGTTCCGGGGTCAGTGCTGTGATGTCTAATTTAATTCTTTTACCATCTTTTAAAGAGACCTCATGACCATCGTCTTGCTGCGGCCGAAAAGAACGTTGGATAATACTAAACCACTTTTCCCCTTCCAAAGGTTCGCCCAGCATATCAATTGCGATCTGGTTGGCCTTGGCTATCATGCCTTGACCATCAAGTACCACGACACCTGCAGGCATGGTATCAACCAAATGACTTAACCAGCTGGCTTGCTGTCTTAAATCACTTAACTCACCAACATATGCCTCTTGCAACAAGCAAGGGTTAAATTGATTCGCTGTGGGCACGAATTGTGGATTAATAACATGTGCTAATGCCATTGTTCCGCTCTCTTTAAAATTAAATTCAATTGATAAAAGCAAGAAGTGAACCAACTTTATTTTTCATTTAATACAATGGGTTATAACCACACTCCAACTGTTACTTTATTGACACTGTATTAATATACATATATATGCTAGCTTAAGTTAAGTGAGGTTTGTGCTGGTAAAAGTGCCAGACAGCACTTAATTGAATGCTTATTTTATGGGATTAAAAAATGGTGACACGCTGCCGTTGGCTCGATGAAACAAAGCCTGATTACGTTGAGTATCATGATACTGAATGGGGCAGACCGGTGCTGGACGATCAACGTCTGTTTGAGTTTATCACTCTTGAATCGGCACAAGCGGGCTTAAGCTGGTATACCGTTTTAAAAAAGCGCGACGGTTATCGCCAAGCCTTTTTCGAATTTGATGTAACCCGTGTCAGTCAGATGACCGAGTCGGACTGTGACCGCCTAATGCAATTTGATGGTATAATTCGACACCGGGCGAAAATTAACGCCACCATTAATAACGCCAAGCGCTTTATAGAGATACAACAAGAATTTGGCAGCTTTGCTCGCTACCAGTGGCAGTTTGTTAATTTCAGTCCCATTATAAATACCATTGCCACTGACCGTGATGTTGTTGCCACCAGTCCTCTGAGTAATAAGTTGGCAAAAGATTTGAAAAAGCGGGGCTTTAAATTTCTCGGCTCTACTACGGTGTATGCTCATATGCAGGCCTGTGGCATGGTGAACGATCACGCTGATGACTGTTTTTGTAAGCAAGCCATCATAGATGACTATCCATTAGAGCAACTACAACAGCTTAAAAGCACGTAAGATGATTGCTCTAGGCTCGCTGTTTACCTTTAATCACTTGAAGTAACACTGCCGCAATGGCAGCACTCACCGCACTGACAAAAAACTGTCCTAACATTAGCATCAGGAGTTTAGGCCAAAAGTTAACTTCTTCGGTAAATAGTGGATGCCAGAAATATTTCAGCGTGAGGTTTCCGGGCAAAAGAATAAGCTGTACGCCTGGCATGGGCCTACCGCCCCAGAAATCCCAAAGGTTCCAACTTAGTGAAAACGCAATAAGGCCAATAATGACCGCCGTTAAGCCAACGTAACAAGAGAACTTAACGGTTTTATTTCTAGAGATTGTTATCTCCTTAATATCCTTTTGCTTAATTAAGTGGTCTATTTGAGGCAGGCCTACTTGTAAAAGAAGCATGCTACGCACGTTTTCTCAATAAGACATGCTTAACGTAGTAAGGCAAACTTTATGCCCTAAAAGAAGAACCTAAGTGCCAGCGGGTACTGCTAACCCGCCTCTTAACGGTTGCAACGACTCTAATCTCGATTAAGATTATACTTCTTCATTTTCTCGACCAAGGTGGTTCGACGTACGCCTAAAATCTCAGCGGCGCGAGCAACCACGTAGTCATAGCGCTCTAAGGCCTGGGTGATAAGATCAATTTCAAGCTCAGCCAAATACTCTTTAAGCTCAATCCCCTCATCCGGTAATAAGCCCACCGTCTGTGTTTGCGGTGCAAAGTCTTGCTCTACCATGTCGTCTTCATCGTCGCTAAAGCCTTCACTAAATAGCTCGTTAAAGGCATCTTTTTCAAGTAGCTCTTCTGGATACTCAGGTTCAAAGGCTTCAACTTCAATATAACGATACTTTTGTGGCAAGTCGTTGACATCAACCACTTTATCGGGGAACATAATGACCATACGCTCGACTAGGTTGGCCAGCTCTCGAATATTGCCAGGCCAAGCATGAGATTTTAAACTCTCGACCGCGCGGTCGGTAAACTTGACGGTGTTGCCGGTTTGTTCGTTGACTCTGCGGGTCAACTCCTTAAGCAATAAACCAATGTCTTCAGCGCGCTCACTCAACGATGGGTTTTCTATGGGGAATACATTTAAGCGATAAAACAAGTCTTCACGAAACTTACCTTCCTCAATCATAGTTTCCAGGTTGCGGTGAGTCGCCGCAATGACTCTGACATCGGCTTGGATTGGCTTAGTCCCCCCTACTCGCTCATAAGTGCGCTCTTGTAACACGCGCAGCAACTTTACCTGCATTTGCAGCGGCATATCGCCAATTTCATCTAAAAACAGCGTACCACCTTGAGCCAACTCAAAACGCCCTTTACGAGCCGAAATAGCGCCAGTAAACGCGCCTTTTTCATGGCCAAATAATTCGCTTTCTAATAGTTCTCCTGGGATAGCACCACAGTTGACTGGCACAAATGGCCCCTGAGCACGCTTAGAAAGTAAGTGGACATTGCGAGCAACGACTTCTTTACCTGTGCCCGACTCTCCCAGTATTAATACATTGGCGTCGGTTTTTGCCACCTGCGAAATTAAAAAGCGTACATTTTTTACCGCTTCTGTTTCTCCCACCAAACCATCAAAGCTTTTGTTCATCAGCTTGTTTTCTTTATTTGGCAGCATGCGTAAATACTGCTGACAGTCGTGCAGCAGTTGCATGGTTACTTCTTGGCTAAATGGCTCAGTGATAAGTCCAATGACATTGGGTAAAGCAAGCAGTGGCCGCAGTGTTTCACCAACTAGTAGAAATGGTGTGGCTGGATGACTTTTAATCACACTCTCATGGTTTAGAGACTGCATGGCACCTAAAACAAAGATAGGCTCTTGATTATGCTCTACGACTTCAGGTCGATAGTCTGCTTCGTCGAGCAACTCATTACCTTGCCCAACAAAGCTCAGTGCTGCACTCAGACCAATCGCACGCTTATTATTATTATCTATTATCAAGACCATTGCTTGGATACCAATCTACTTAACTGTGTTATTAACTAGATTGTAAGAGAGATGTGGGGGGATGCAATACCTAAGTGGCAACTTTTTGACATAAACGCCAAAAAATCGCCACTGATACTGTTCTAGGTCAATACTTTGGTATGAATTACAGCAGCCCTAGTACCGATGATGCCGACTGGTTCGCTTGACCACGCAATGCTATGGATGCCTGGGATAAAATATCATTGGCCACTTGGTCGCTCACCGCCTGGGCATAGTCAGTATCTTGAATTCGACTTTGACTAGCAGCAATATTTTCTCGTTGATTGCTTGCTGAGCGAATCGTACTCGACACCGCATTTTCAAACGCCCCCAACTGAGCCCGCTGACTGTTTAACTCTTCAGAGACGGTATCTGCGGCATCAATGGCTGACTGAGCACCCGCTTGAGTGGAAATATCCACACTTAAAATAGCGCTAGCAAAGCTGCCATCGGTTTGCTCAAGCGACTGCGTAGTATTGGCATCGGGGCCAACTTGAAAGCTACGTGACTCACCATCAAATAATTGCGCACCGCCAAAGGTGGTATTCTCAAAGGTTTCTGTTATTTGCGTTTGCAGCTGCGACACTTCTTCTTGCAATGCCTGACGATCGCTGTCGGTTAATGCGCCATTCCCAGCTTGAATCGATAGCTCACGAATTCTAGACACGGCATCATTAACACCAGACAAAGCCGAGTCTGCTGTTTGCGAGTAAGAAATACCATCGTAGGCATTGCGAATAGACTGGCTATAGCCGTCTTGTTGGGAGTTTAGACGGTTAATAATTTGCAGCGCCGCCGCGTCATCGGCCGCTGAATTAACCCGCTTACCTGAGGCCAGCTGTTCATTTAATTTGTTACCGGTCTGCTCTGTGCGATTAAAAAAAGCAGTACTTTGTGATTGGATTTTCATATATACCCCCATTCACTATCATTAGTTTAACCATACTCCAGTTTGGATAAAAAGTCACCACCGTCAGTAAATTTACTATGCTGAGTGGCATAAATACTGCAAAAAGCCCTCAAGTGATATAAAGTATTGAGTAGTAGCTGATTTATGGTGGTGGCATCAAAGCTTTGCCCGAGCCACTGTAAAGTTTTGAATGCACCTGCAGGTGGACACCCAATGTTTGACAATAAAACAATTCTCATAACCGGCGGCACAGGCTCGTTTGGTAAGAAATACGTGAAGACGCTACTTGAGCGTTTTGAGCCCAAGAAGATCATTATTTTCTCACGTGATGAATTAAAGCAATTTGAAATGCAGCAAGAGTTCAACCAACCTTGCATGCGTTATTTTATTGGTGATGTACGTGACAAAGATCGCCTTCGTAGAGCCATGCAGGGGGTGGACTATGTCATTCATGCTGCTGCACTTAAACAAGTGCCTGCCGCTGAGTACAATCCCATGGAGTGCATTAAAACTAATATCAACGGTGCAGAAAACGTCATCGAAGCAGCCCTAGATAACGATGTAGAAAAGGTCATTGCGCTTTCCACCGATAAAGCTGCTAACCCAATCAACTTATATGGAGCAACCAAACTTGCCTCAGACAAGTTGTTTGTCGCCGCCAATAACATCGCTGGCGGCCATAGAACCATGTTTTCGGTGGTGAGGTATGGCAACGTCGTGTGCTCGAGAGGTTCAGTGGTGCCGTTTTTTCAAAAATTCATCGATGAAGGGAGAGATCATATTCCCATTACTCATCCTGATATGACCCGCTTTTGGATTAGCTTGCAACAGGGGGTAGATTTTGTGCTGAAAAACTTTGAGCGCATGCTTGGTGGGGAGATTTTCGTGCCAAAAATCCCATCGATTAAAATCACTGATTTAGCCACAGCCATGGCCCCTAACCTACCCCAGAAAGTGATTGGCATTCGCCCAGGCGAAAAGCTTCATGAAGTTATGTGCCCAGAAGACTTAAGCTTTGATACTTATGAATTTAACGATCATTATGTCATCGCTCCGGGGATCAAGTTTAGTAGTCGCACTAATCAGTTTGACACCAATGCGCTTAATGAAACCGGTACTGCAGTAAAACCTGGGTTTGAATATAATTCTTTATCCAACCCGGAATACATGAGCATCGAAGAAATTAAAGCCTTTAACATTCAAGCATTATTATGATCCCTTACGGCAAGCAATCCATAGAGCAGTCAGATATTGACGCCGTCGTTTCAGTGCTAAAGTCAGATTGGCTGACTCAAGGGCCTAAAGTACCTGCGTTCGAGCAAGCACTGTGCGGTTATACCAGTGCCAATTATGCTGTTGCTGTAAATAGTGCCACGTCCGCTTTGCACATTGCTTGCCTCGCTTTAGGGGTTGGAAAGCAAGATACCGTATGGACTTCACCTAACTCTTTTGTGGCCTCTGCAAATTGTGCTCTTTACTGTGGCGCTCAAGTCGACTTCGTTGATATCGACATAGAAACCGGCAATATGAGCGTCGATAGCTTAGCATCAAAACTCGCTCTGGCTGAGCAGCAAAACAAACTGCCCAAAGTCATCATTCCAGTTCACTTTGCAGGTCAATCATGTGATATGAAAGCCATTTATGCCTTGTCAAAGCAATATGGCTTTAATGTTATTGAGGATGCCTCACACGCCGTGGGAGGCTGCTACCAAGGTGAAAAAGTAGGCAACTGCAAATACTCAGATATTTGTATTTTTAGCTTTCACCCAGTTAAAATAATCACCTCAGCAGAAGGTGGTGTGGCGCTGACCAACGACAAAAATCTGGCACAACAGCTCTCTAAGCTGCGTAGTCATGGCATCACCAGCGACCAAAGCGAGTTTACCGAACCTAGCCACGGAGTTTGGTATTACCAGCAGCAAGCGCTTGGCTACAATTACCGAATGACCGACATTCATGCAGCTTTAGGTATTAGCCAACTTGGGCGAGTGGATGAGTTTGTACAAAAGCGCAATCAGTTAGCAACAAGGTACGATGAATTATTTGCTAACAATCCATCGGTAACGCCATTAAAAGTCGCCACGGATACTTACTCGGCCTATCACTTATATGTGGTTAAAGTGCATAACAGCAACCCAGAATTACACAGGCACCTGATAGCAGAGCTTCGTGAGCGCGGCATTTGTGGGCATGTGCATTACATCCCCATTTATCTGCAACCTTATTATCAACAGTTAGGGTTTGCCAAAGGGTATTGTAAAAACACCGAAGCATATTATCACTCGGCTGTGACCTTGCCGCTGTATCCCAAGCTTGCTGAAAATAACATTACAGCACTCGTTTCGACCCTGCTAGATTTACTCAAAAAGGTGTAATCCCCGTTAGGCTGATTGACAGCCTAACTGAGTAATTAAATCCTTACCGTCCCAAACATGGTGAAACACAAGCACATCCCCAAGCGGCACGACTCGCAAAGCATTAATCGTTACTATGTCCGCTTGGCCAATTCCGAAAAATGAAACCGTTTGCAACTTCTCGTGTTCTGGCAATTCACTCAAGGTAATAAGGTTGGTGGAAAAAATCAACCCATTGCCCTGATGGCTTTGTAAGCAATTTAAATCAGCTAACTTCTGCAATTCAACAATTAAATAGTTAGTATCAGACTCGATATTGACAGGATTTAATATGGGCTCATCTAATAGCAACAACTGAAGATTGATATGGCGATTGAGTTGATGGCTTTTATCGAACTGAGACTTCCCCGCAGTCAACTCAGACACACAATGCCAAAAGCTTTGTTGTAGTTTCGCACTTGTTTTATACCAGTATACCGCTTTGGGCGATGAGCAGGCTTGCTGATTGAACGCCAAATAATCTGCAACGAATCCCTCAGCAGCAGCACGAACTTGCTCCTCACTATCTAGGCAGATAACAGCAACAGAAAAGCGATCAGGAAACGTTAGTTCATCGTCTACCTTTTTAGTGCACCGGATTTTATGAATAGCATCATCCCCTCCCCATATTACTCGCTTGTCGCACCACTTCGAAATGGCTTTCGTGATATGAACATCTTCAGCATCATACTCAACAAGCAAGCATCGCTGAGCCAAAAGTTGCCCTTTATCCTCTTGCATGAACTTTTGTAACAGCCTAATTAGCTCATCGGCAATACGCCCTCTTCTACGGCTTAACCGCACAATGCTGGTATTGCCAACCAAGAAACTCAACAACATGGTATAGAGGTAAACGGTATCGACATTAGCGGGCGCTATATGAAACGTTTTAAAGTTTCCCTGTATTGCAGCACCTTCGTACAAACTGGCAACCTTATGGATGTTGCTTCGCCGAAACCAAAAAGCCAGAGCAATTATTTCAGCACTTGGTTTCGTTTTGAACACAAACTCTGAAAAAGCCGTAACAGTGTCAATAAGGTCGTTACTAAGTGGTGCCTGATATTCAGGTTCGTCGTCTAAATTACCCGCTAACACTTTGAGGTTTTCACTTAAAGGTATCACTGCACCCCCTCGCCTCAGCACTGGCAATACGCCCCTGTAATGTGAAGTACTTTCCCTTGCGGCCACATTTACAGTCATCAACACCGTGAATAATGGCCAGATCCTCCGTTAATAAATTATGTCCCGGATAACTTTTAGGTAATATCGATTGCAGCTGTACCACCCCCTGAGTATGTAAAGGTAAAGATTGCAATGAAACAGGGTTTAACACTTGAATATCAGCCCAAATTGGGGTGTGAAGCATACCGTATTCACACTCAACGTGAATAGTACCGGTTTGCTCAACCATTCCATAGTAGTCATGTACTCGAACATTACCAAGCTGTGAGCAAAGTGCTTGCTTGAATGTTTCCTTATCAACTGCTTGCGCAACCATTTTTTTCCAGCCTCCCCCATGCAGCAAAAAGACATCAGAGAAATTCAGCTGAAGCCCACTTTCTTGCATCCTTTTAATCACTTTTTGCCATATGATAAAGGTAAAGCCATACATGAATACTGGGACTTGGGAATATTTCTTAGCAAAAGCTTGGATTGCTTCAATGTTCAATTCCAAATTTTCATCTAGAGCAAAACAATGATCACGACCAAATAATGACATTCCCTGAATTCCGGCGGCTCTTGCTGACATACCAGAAGTAAGGTCCAAGGCTTTTTTACTGTCTAAAATTAATAACGGCAACCTTTTTGGACCTAACCAGTGCTGCATGATTTTAGACAATACTTTTGTCTGTAACCGAGCAGTGTGGCTATCTAGAACGATCTTTGATTGTACACCTGAAGTTCCTGAGGACTTTAATATTCGATGAACCTGCTCATCAGCAACGCTTTTTAATAAATGGCTTTTAAATGCTTGCACTGTGATTGGTAGCTCACCTAATGATTGTATCGCCCTGAATTTATTGCAATGCTCATTATGATATTGTTGTAACTGCGCCAGCCGTGGTAGAAAACAGCTTAACTTTTGCTGTTGTGCCAAATCATAAACGGGTAAGGTTAAGATACCTTCATCAGTCAAGTCCATGGTAATCCACCTTGCCATTGCTTAGCCTCGGTATTTCCTCGACTTTTATTAATTTGATTTGCCTAAAGTGGCAACCAGCCAGGGCCGCTATGCGCTTGTCACTTCCTTCACTAAATCGATGGCAAGTAATCACTTTTAAAATGTCATCGTCACTGGTGATCACACAAGGTAAGTTTAAATTTTTTTCCACTTCAGACTCAAGCTCATCTAGGTTTAGTCTGCGGCCCTCAAGCTTGGCTATGCGTTTAGTGCGGCCAATTATTTGCAGCTGCCCAGTGGTAAGTCGTTTGGCAATATCACCCGTTTTAAGTAGTGCAATAGAGCTGCACGTTTGTAAGTCAACTGTGGCGTTAGCATAGCCACAAAAAATGTTTGCACCTGAAAAGCAAAGCTCCCCTTGTTCAGCGTCATCCTCAATGTACAATTGACACTGCGGCAAAGGCTCCCCTATTGTGCCTGGCGGGGCTTGTAAAAACTCGCTTGATTGCATTATTGCAATCCTAGCTGTCGCCTCTGTTTGACCATACATAGGGAAAAAAGCAACACCTCTTGTTTTACTAAACTGTTGCAAAGCATGCCATAGCTCATTGCTAAGCCGCCCACCAGCTTGGGCCATGTATTTCAACTGTTCTAATGGCAACCTAGTTAAGCCAAGTTTAACTAACATCTCAAAGCTAAATGGTACGCCATAAAAACTATTAACACTGTGTTGTTTAAATTGCTGCCAAAAGTCTTTAGCAAATACACTTTCCTGTCCCAGGATAATCTCAGCGCCCACTTGTAAATGCGTGTTCAAGATAGACAAACCAAAACTATAAGAAAGCGGCAATGAAGTCATTGCCTTGTCACCTGCTGAAATTGGCAGAGTTTGTGATATGCCAAGTGTGTTTTCAGCGAGGTTTTCAAAAGTCAATTTAACCCGCTTCACACTCCCAGTCGAACCACTGGTTGGTAGTAACAGTGCAAGGGCGTCAGCTATCTCCAGATTTCGAGCATGAAGGCCAGTTACTGTTTCCTTATCAATGAAAAGGTTCGCCTGAAAATGCTCAGCAATGGCTTGGTTCTCTGCCATGCTTTTATTCGCATCTAGCAATAAAATAGCGTGACGATTGCGCAGCAGTGCGAGGTAATAGATAACAAAAGCTAAGGAGTTATGAGCAACTAACGCAACTAACTGTTTAGACTCTGGAAGTTTTTGCTGAGCAGCACATACCAAACTCTCCAATTCCGAATAACAGACCGCTTTGCTACCTTCTATAATACGGTTATCACTGTTTCCGTGCTTTAGTTCCCAGAAAAAATTCATATTCCCAACTTTAAACCACCGTCCACGGCAATTACTTGGCCAGTAATAAAGCGGCTTTGCTCTGAAAGTAAAAACGCAATGACATCGGCAACATCTTCGGGTTTCCCTAAACGCTTCAATGCAGTAGCTGCAATAAGTTGCTGCTTTTTCTCAGATGAAAAGTGCTCAACTAATGGGGTTTCTATAAAGCCCGGAGCAACACCATTAACACGAATATTCATCCCACCTAGCTCTGCAGATAGGCTTGCAATAAAGCCATGCAGTGCTGACTTCATTGCCGCATAGACACTTTGTCCTGGAATCCCTTGTGAGGCAACAATTGAGCTGACCAGAACAATGCTGCCGCGTTTACTTCTAGCCATCAGTTTACTGATCCCTTGGCAAAGTAGAATTGCGCTTTTTAGATGCTGTTGATATTGATTGTCTATTAGGCTCTCTCGAGACATCATTAGTGGTGCTTCGTAAATAGTCCCTGCACAATGCACAAAGTTTGCTACTGGCAATTTTAGTTGCAAAATATACTTAAGTAGCGCTTGAATATCATCCGTTTCAGTAACGTCGGCAGTAAAAGTTAAGACCTCTGACAAGCCCTGATTATGGAGCTGTTCTTTGGCTGAAAATAGCTTTTTTTCATCTCTAGCAACCAATAAAACAGTGTCTGGTTGCGTGCTGACAATATTATTTGCTAGCGCTAAACCAATACCGGATGATCCCCCAGTTATTACAGTCAGTTGGTTTGTAGATGAAGTCACTTTACACTCCGTATTTTGCAACGATTTCTTTAGCTTTCGCAAACGAACTCATATCAATGATGTCATTGGTATCAATCATAATATCAAAGTTGGCTTCAATGTCTGCGATAAGCATCATGTGGGTCATAGAGTCCCATTTATCATGTTGCCCATAAGCAAGCTCATCGTTCACCTCATCAAGCGGTATATCAAGTACCTCAGCAAATATGTGTTGTAATTTTTCGTTCATTAATTCCTACTCAAAAACGCTTTAATTTTTTTAGTTGCAGCAGCATAGCTTTCTGGAGTCAACTCTATTTTCAGTAAATCACTTGTATCACAAGCGGTTACCTTATAGCCCAAAACCTTATTATACCTTAGCGCCTCTCGATTATCTTGCCTTACTAATGACTCTAAAGCCATAAAGTTTAACGCTTCAAATAGATAATCAATTAGAAGCAACGATGGAGAAAAAGCGATTAAATTTCCTTTGCACTCGGGTTCAGCAATGTAAATACCAATCTCAGCTTTACTAGCAAATTGCAACGGTTCAGTGGCACGTACACTGATCACCCCGACGCCTTTGCCCCTAAAGATAATCTTAAAATGGCACTGTTTATCACACCCTAGCATGTTGATATACCATGCCTCATGCTCACGCCACGGAATAGGTTGAGTATTAAGCATTTTCTCTCTAACCTCAGGCAAATTCCGCCATGCATGAACCTGCTCCATATCCGCTTCAGTCAGTTGCTTTAGCTCCACTGCGTAGCCTGTTAACTTAGTCTTCACCAGCATCCTCCTGCAACTTTTTTTGCGCAACAGCAGCGTTCAACTCCGCTACTTCAGGATTACAATTAAGATAGTCAACAATTTCAGTGGCTGATACCAAGTCAATATCTCGGCCAAAATGCTTTACCACATGCTCAAACACCTCAAAGTCGCGAGCTTCGTCAACACAAAGGCGAAGGTGTGGAGCGATAGGTGGTGAAAAAGAAAGGCTTTGACACTGAAATAGCTCTGGGTGCTGGTAAAAGTAAGGGGTGACATGTTCTTGTTCAAAGTCTTCAGTAGCTGCTTGGAACACCTCAAAGAGTTTTGCCACTTTAAAAACTTCAGCATCGAAGCCCCTAGGAATCGTGCCAACATCTATATTTGAATAATCAGCACCTGATCCAAGGTGCAACTGGATCAGTTCATCAACGAGTTTTGGATCAACTAAGGGGCAGTCTCCGGTTAGTCTGACGATATGATCGCCATCACTTAGCTCCATTTCCTTAGCAGCGTTAACAAAACGCTCTAAAACATTGCGTTTACTGCCACGCATGACTGTCACTTGCAGTGATTTAACATGTTGACAAATAACATCATCGTTACTCTCGGTGCTTGTAACAACCACATGCTGGTGTGCATGAGTGATTTGAGCCACTCTGCGAATGTGGAACTCTAGCATAGTTCGACCAAGCACCTGCTTTAATACTTTGCCTGGTAGCCGAGTAGAATCACTTCTCGCTTGAGTAAAAACCACCACACTCATTACTTGATATGCTCCCAAGATAACGGTGTACCGAAGTCAATATCATGGCTTGCTGTTTTGCCAATAATGTCTGTTAAATGTCTCGGGTGGAGGCCTTTCCCCGGCCTGACAGAGCGCACATGTTCTGCAGTAAAAGTCTCGCCTTGCTTAATGTTTTTAGCAATATAAAGTGAACGCCGAAAGTCAGCATTATTTGTTTCACTGGCAGTTAAGCGGTAATTTACTTCCCCTAAACTTGCGTGGGCATCCCGAACTCGATCAACCAAGGTAGAGAATTGTTCTTGATCAAGTGAGAATGCGGCATCCACACTGGACTCATCGCCTTTCATTTTGAAATGTTTTTCAATCATACAGGCACCCAGGGCTGTCGCTGTAATTGCCGCCGTATCTGCTAAGCTATGATCACTAAGACCAATGGGGACATTAAGTTGCTTTTTAAGATCAACAAGTGTTGCTAAATTACAATCGCTAATTGGTGTAGGGTAACCGCTGATACAATGCAAGACAACCAGCTCTCTACCTCCAACATCGGCGACAGCTGCCACCGCTTCTTTGATCTCGTCAAGTGTTGCCATCCCAGTTGACATAATGATTGGCTTTTTAGTGCTTGCGGCATATTTAATTAAGCCTATATCCGTTATTTCAAACGAAGCAATTTTATAGGCGGGACAATTGAGATCTTCTAACAGGTCTACAGCTGTATTATCGAATGGCGACGAAAACAAAGTAATGTTGTTTTGTTTTGCTCTTTGAAATAGTTGTTCATGCCACTCCCATGGTGTGTGAGCTTCTTCATACAAATCATAAAGCGTACGATCCTGCCAGAGCTTTTCTTTAACTAAGAATTCAGGCCCATTGTGGTTTAAGGTAATCGTATCCGGTCTATAGGTTTGAATTTTGAGAGCATTTACGCCGGTTTTTGCTGCTGTATCTATCAACTCTAGGGCGTGTGCTAAGCTGCCACCATGGTTTCCAGACAGCTCAGCGATGATATAAGGGGCATTCCCACCTCCAACACATACATCATTAATGTGAAAGCTTTGTTTAAAAGTCGTACTTTCTTGACCTAAAGGTTTGCTCATAGCCTACTTCTCAATTGATTTTACTTTTTGATTTTTAACAAGCCTTTTGGCACTGCTAACATTTGATCCTGACTTAGCAGCCAATGCTTGAGCAATTAGCTGCGCCCCAGTCCCTGGTACACTGTTCATTCCGAGCACCGCCATTTTTTCCCGTAAGCTTGGGTTAGCAGAAAGGCTCTTAATATATTTACTGACATCAGAAATAGCCTTTGCTTCGTTTTTAAGCGCGTTTACACAGTAATAAGCATGATTATTTAAGTCTGATAACTCTGCTTGTTGCTGGTTTTCTGCTAAAACTACCGCAACGGTTGGAACACCCAGACAAAGAAACTCATACAACGTACCACCAGCGCCACAAACAGCAATATCACTTGAAGACATCAATTCTCCTAAGTGATCAGGCGATTGGTAATAGTTAACTTTAATATCTTTCAAAGAAGTCATTAAATCGGTCAAGCTGTGACTTGGTGTAAGAGTAGAAATCAAATTAATGTTTTGGATGGATAACTGGCTTGAAATTTCTTTTAATACACTCTCTTGGAGGTTTTTAACATCTGTGGCACCTAACATAACCGTTAATGTTAACTGCGAGGAGTGCTTATCATAACGTTTACTTACCTTAGCGTTGGTAATTTCATTGCGAATGAGACGGAATTGCTCTCCTTGCATTCGCCTTTTAGCTCTGAACTTGGCAGTTAATACATTGCTTGGCGCAATAACAAGATCAAACAAAAAGTCACTATACTCAACACCATCATCAACTCCTGCCACAAAGTAATTGGTTTTAGTATTTTTTGATAGCCCAATTGCAGCTAAGTTATAATCATCCATTATTAGCCAGTCACCTTGATTAGGAATATTGAGCAAGCTTTTGGGTGAAACTTTGCTGAATTCAAAGCCAGCATAGTCAAGCTTGGATTTGATTGACTCAGCCATAAAGAGATATAAAAACTTAACGCTAAAGCCAAGCCGACGCAGCTCAACCGCCAAGCTAAGTTGCCTGATAACATGGCCATGGCCTGCTTTTTCATCTGCATTAGCATAAATATACACATTGCGCAGGCTTACTTGGTAGGTGCTTGTCATAGAGTCAGCCCCAACACCCAATCAAAATACTCAGCAGGTTACCTTTACTCATAGTGCTCGTAACTAACAACTTTACTGCCTTCACTACCTATATTGCAGTTAACATGTATGAGACTTGAGAGCGCAGCTTTAATTTTATTATGCGCAGCTGGGGGAGCAAAGAACATCATAAATCCTCCACCGCCAGCACCAAGCAATTTACCACCCAATGCACCGGCTGCTTTGCCTGCGTTATAAATTTCATCTATTTGTGGATTGGATACCCCATTGGCTAGCTCGCGCTTTAACTGCCAAGCGTCATCTAACATCAAACCAATATTCTCAAATTGAGGCTCCTTGGACTGCAAGATACTCTTAGCCTCAACAGCCATTTGATGTAGCGTGTTTAATTGTGACGCTTTCTTTTTGACATTTTCTATTTTTTTTACCGCAATGGTTTCCGCAATTCGAGTGAACCCTGTAAAAAACAGTAAGATATGATTATTTAAAATGTCATGATTACCAGGTCTCATTATCAACTTTGATACATCAATACGGCCGTTATGATTAAACTCAATATAGTTAGTGCCACCATGAGCAGCCCATACTTGATCTTGAGAGCCAACTTTCTCTTTAATAATCTCTTGCTCGATCCTAATAGCCTCAAGCCCTAATTGAGTAGCTGAAGTAATTTTACCTTCAAGAGCACGCATGGCATTAATCAAACCAACAGTAAAAGCTGAACTTGAACCTAAGCCAGAGCGCGCAGGCAAATCGCTAAAATGATGAACTTCAATGCCATGGTCTGAAGGGTGCTCTTGCATCACAGCTCTAACTGCTGGGTGTTGAATCTCGGAGGGATCGCAAACATTTTCTATTTTAGAATAAACAATTCTATGTTTGTGCTCAAAAAACGGTGGTAATTTCCTGAGGCTAAGATAACAATATTTATCAATGGTCGTTCCAACTACAGCGCCACCATTTTCCAAATACCAAGCAGGGTAGTCTGTCCCCCCACCAAACAGGGAAACCCGAAACGGAGTTCTTGTAATTATCATAATTACTCCTTAAAAATAAATTGAGCCTGTAAATAGCTCTCAGGTGTGCCAAAATCTAAAAAGTTATGCCCTTCGTTTACACACTTTATCGGCGGCCTTAAGGGATCCATTAGGTACTCCCTTTCAAAGGAGAAGATATCTCTGTTTTTTAATGATTCCAGGTGTGACTTCTCTAAATAGTACCACCCAGCATTTATCTCTCCGGCCACATCAAGAACTTGCTTCTCTTGAAATGAGCTTAATAGGTCACCAGATTTACTTACAGCTCCGAATCTAGAAGCATTGGGCACTTTTGTGGTTAACATACCACCACAGCATTTGCTTTTTTGAACAAACTCAGATAAATCAAAATCCACAAAAGTATCACCGTTACACACCAAAAGTTCAGTCAAGCTACCTCTTTTTTCTAAATCATTGATTGCATCGACAATCGCTCCACCTGTTCCCCTTGATTGCGTTTCTACATGCCAAGATATGTCCAAACCAGAAAGTTTTGCCTGTTGAAGCCATTCTATAACCTGATCTGCCAGATGTCCGAGTGATAGGTGAACCTGCAGAGCTCCTTGTTTGTGGAGCCATTCCATTAAGTATTGTATATACGGTTTACCGTTTATATCAGCTAGTACCTTCGGCCGATCACTCACTAGTTTTCTTAACCTAGACCCCTTGCCTCCAGCCAAAACCAAGACGATTGGTAATTTATCCATGTTATTGTTCATTTATTTTTATCTGGTTAGCTGCCCTTTCAACAATTTTACGACGCAAACGGGTTTTAGCCATGGTGTTAATATGCTCGCGAGTATCACGACCAAACTTCTTCTCAACAAAGTCGAGATATTGGCTATTTTCGAAATAATGGTGGAAAGCCGAATCTCTGAAAGCTAATACCTCTGCGGCAGAAACATGGTTAGTAGGCAGAGGCTGACAATCATAACTGTGCTGAGAATAACCTGACCAAGTCTTAGGTAACTCCCACCCAAGCTTTTTAGCGTCAACATAGAGCTTTGAACCTGGGTACGCCATTGCAGAGTAAAAGTTAATAAACTCACACTGCAGTTCCACAGCTAAATCCAATGTCTGCTTCATGGCATTCATGTCATCATCGGGTAAACCAAAAATGAAGTTACCCATAACATTAATATCAGCTGCTTGAATCTGCTTCACGATATTTCTAATATCATCCTGAGAGAAAGACTTCTTCGCACCATCTCTGACCACTTCACTCCCGGATTCGATTCCAAGAGCAAGCCAACGGATACCAGCTTTACGCAACAAGGGCAAAGTGTTTTCTTTAACTGTATCTACTCTGGCGTATGCCCAAATGTTAAGTTCATCTGCAAACGGTAACTCTGCTAGCATTTCACAAATAGGAATATAGTGGTTTTTTTTGAGCACAAACATTTCATCAATAATTTTGAAAGTCTTGACTCCATACTCCTCATAAAGATGTTTTATTTCCTCAACCACCGCTGCCGGGCTACGAGTACGATATTTATTTGTATCAAAAGGGGCATTAATACAACAGAAAACACACTTGTAAGGACAGCCGAGTGTGGTGTAAATGGAAGCATATGGCTGCCTTAACTCAAGTTCGCCAAAGCATTGCCAGTTATGGGCTCGGTACTTTTCCATCGGTAGTAAATGCCAGACATTTCCATGTAAATCGGTGTCTAGGTCATCAGAAATTTTTGCATTAGGACCATAATAATACTCCCCTCCTTGCTCTCTATACACAAGCCCTTTGACTTCCTCAATACGAATCTGATTATCAAGCGCTTGCCAAAGCTCAAAAGAGGTTACAGTACCCTCGCCTTGGCATGCATAGTCGACCTGCGTTTTATCAAGTGTATCTTGGGGTAATGCTGAAACATGACCGCCGATTAAAAGCGTTTTAACTTCAGGGTTAATAAGTTTTAACTCATCAATGAGATCTGAAGCACCAGTCATAACCTGAGTTGATGCGGATGGTTGGTGGCCAAAAGCGACTATTACAACGAGTTTAGGGGCTAAGTCATTAATTTTTTGCGCCGCATTTTTGACACCCAGAGCTTCTGCTTCAGTGTCAATAATCTGCACAGGAACCTCTCTATCAATTAAATAACCAGCAACAAGTCTGGTCCAAAGAGGTGGTTCGATAGCTGTAAGCTCTTCTCCAAGAGACTGATAGATTTTATCTCTTCCTCCTGGGTTGACTACAATAAGGTTGTTCATATTTATCACCATATCAATAGGAATAATTATTAAGGCTTCTTTTTGAATAAGTGTATTTGATAAATATCCATTAAAAATGCTCTTTCTAGTCTAAGGCTAGTGCAGTTGGCCTCAATAAATAGTTCTATTAAGTCAGCTTCAAAAATCCAGTCTTCCGTAGGTTGGTTGGGAACCCCATACTTATTTGTCCAGTCCTCTAAAATATCTTTTCTTGGGGTAGATACTATTATATGCCCACCGGGCTTGCATAAGTTAACTAAGGATTTTATAAAGAGTGGCTTTTGGTTGTCGGTTACATGCTCTATAACCTCAGACGAAACGACAACATCGAATGAACCCTTTAGACCTACAAACTCTAGTAGATCTGCACTGCCAGTAATAAAGTTAACACTCTCATAATTTGTTTTTGCATACTGAATGACATCCCCTATTGGATCAACAGCTGTAACCTCGCCATATTTGCACATAAGGTTCGATAACCAACCACGCCCACATCCAATTTCTGCGATATTCAAACGCTCATGACCAATTGAGTGTGTTTCAGCAAGAAATTTATTGATTACTTTCCACCTTGAAAGCTCATCTGTATTAGGCTCAAGGCGATTCCAAGACTGGTTTTTTACAAACAGTTCTTTGTAATACAAAGACTCTTCTAATGAGGGGCAATAAGCTTGGTTACGATTGTAATCAATACGCTTTCCATTTTGTATCCAATTCAAAAACTGCCTTATTCGTATTCTGCTAGTGTGCCTAGTTAACAGTTTGTTTCTAGCATTCGTAGTAATTCTCTCACGATACCCTAAACTATTTTTCAGTAAATCAAGCGCCTCAATGCACTCATTTATTGATGAAAAAAACAGTATATCTTCATTTTTCTCAAACAAATTGGATTGTTCTCTGCCAGGAGGAAGCCATGAAACAGCCGGTACAGATGCACACATTGACTCAATAACCCTTCCAGCGAATGCTTTAAGAATTGAAGGAAGGTTCACATTGGCAAAACCCATTCTCAGACCTTCTAAATGCAGCTCAAACAAAGCTTTACGAATTGCAATTAAGTTTAATTGGAAGGCTTCAAACTCCTGATGGCTTTTGAAGGTGCGAGGCAATTCACCAATGAGATTGTCGAATAAAGAAGGTAAATCCGTATCCCTTTCAGGTAAATGAGGTCTTATCAAAAACTCACTTAGTTTAGCATCATTTAAATATTCCCTTCTCTTACCATAATTGCTACCAACGAATGCAGCGTAGTCATAAGCAGGTGGCTCTCGGAAATCAACAAATTCTTCAGGCACCATTGGCGGGTACCAGGTTGCCTCAATTCCTAACTCGTTATGAACAACAATTGCATCTGATTCACTGCAAACAAGTGCTTTATCAAAATTTTTTAGCTGCTCTAGAACAAGTTCTCTTCTATTTTTAAGGTGAGGAAACTCAGTAAACTCATAATTCTCAAATGTAAGTGATTCCATCAAAACACCTACGGAAACATGAGCTATTTTTGAAAACCACTCCCAATAAATATCTGGCAGCGCCCCATGTATACACCAAACCCAGGCTTGATCAAATTGTTCAGTGGTTTTATCACGCACAAAGTCCAAACAAGTAGTATTAACATTGCCATCTTGCTCTATAATAATTGGTGCGAATGTATAATCTATATTATTAGCTTTCAGACCATCGATAAATGCATATGCACCTGTATAAGACCAAGCCCTTGCTTGGTTCCAAGTTGAGAACTCAATCGGCACTAATAAAATTTTCAATTTTCTGTTCTCCATTCTGATCCATTAATAAGCTAAGTTCTTTCAAATGTCTTTGTTTCTCAGCTTCAGGTCTCATACATGCAAAGTAAGCACAAAGTGAGCCAATAATTTTGTTTAAAGGTTCATCTAACTTTTTAACTTTTAATAGTAATAGATAAGCGCTGACAAAAGTCGGATCTTTATTGAGGATTTGACATATTAGGCCTATCTCTTCCTGGGTTGATAGTTTATGTTGGGTGGATATAAGTGTTTTGAACAGCTCTTTTGCATTTAGGCTTTCAAATGAAGGTGGAGCACTCTTATCTATAATTGATTTAACCTTGGCTTTTACAGTATTTGATAAAGTTCTGTTAGAATTTATTTGTAAAAACCTCGTTATTGGCTCCTTAGTTTTAATAACTTTAGACTCAATTAGGAAAGGCTCAAAATAATATGGCATTTTTTCCTGCATCACTTTGATAGGTTCTAAGTCATTCTCAGTGAGAAATTCACTTAGGGAAGAACTTAATGCATAAGGTATATATTCTTTTTCATTATCTTTATTAATAAGACCCCTCCCCTTTTCAAATACATCAAGTTTAAAGAATTTAAAGTAACCATGTAGAAGGCAAGCATTTGTTAGAACTCCCATTAGGGCATTATAGTCCGCATTAAAACAACCACCTTCCTTAAAATCAATAAATTTTATTATTCCTGATAAGTGATTTATAAAATTCACCTGCTCTTTTTTCTCACAGGCTTGCTTATAAAAACTATGATCAAAAAAATCATCCGGATGGAGGTGAGCTAATAACCCTTTAGAAAACCCAGCAGAAATATGCTCATCAATATATCTTTCTATGGTTAAAGCTTTATAGTGCCTACCAATGAGCTTACTACTTAAATAAAGTGAGCCACCGTTTGAAAAAAAACGTATGCCAAACTCGATATCTTCACAGCCATATCTAGTGAACTCCTCGTTAAACTTAATACTTTTAAAAAAAAGTGTTTTAAAAGAAGTAAACCCACCACAAAAGTTGGAAAGTTCAGTTAAGTTTCTA
>NZ_JBLWMW010000009.1:0-102105 GCF_048515945.1 Pseudoalteromonas 'SMAR' | reverse complement strand
CGGCCTTATCGATAAAAATACCGCTAGGTTGGTTATTGCTAAGACGAATAATTTCGCCGCCCTCAGGTGCTGTTACTGCTGGGTCTAGCTTGGCCAGCTCCATGGCTTTCGAGTTCACCCAAATGGCATGACCGTCTACCCGAGACAGCATCACCGGCTTATCCGCGACATAACGGTCTAAATCAGCTGCATTTGGAAACTGCCCACCAGGCCACAGCGTTTGGTCCCAACCACGGCCGATGATCCACTTACCTTGATGCTGTTTGGCATAGGCGGCGAGCTTTTCGCCCACTGCGGCGATACTTTTACTGCCGCGGACATCTAGAGTCAGGAGGTTATTACCTAAGCCAATCACATGGCCGTGGGCATCGATTAAACCCGGTAGTAAGGTTTTTCCTTGGCCATCAAAGTGAGTGGCGCTGGGGTATTGCGAGGATAAATCCTGTTGGCTGGTTTTCACTACTTTACCGTCTTTGATCACCAGTGAGCTAAAGCGTTTCAGCTGTTGCGCTTTGGTTGGTGTGTAGCCATTGACGTTATGAATTAAAGTCACTTGCGCGGTGGCGGTGACACTAAACAAAGTGGCGAGCGCGAGAACGATTGTTTTCATTATATTGTCCTTCTTTGCATATAATCTGTTCAGCATAAAGGGCAAAGCCCAGATTGCCAACCTTTTAGCCACCAATTGCAGTTGCTATACTGCTGTTTTGCAAGGAGACGTACAATGAAACTGTTTATCGTGTACTTAGGCGGGCGCATCGCTGGATGTCATATTGAAATGCATGACGTGCGCTTTGTTGCCGCGAATAGTATTGAAGAGGCCTATCCCAAACTAAAACAGCAGTGGGTTGGCGACAAGGGCAGTGTGCATATGGATAGTTACACGATTATCGAGCACGCCGATGGCCATGCAGTCGAACTCACTGAAGCGCCCATAAGCCAATCACAGCAACTGTATTTTGTTAACCTAGGCGCTTATCGCCCTGAAAGCCTCGCGGAAATTCACGATTTTGGGCTCTATGTGGCGCACTCACCCGATGAGGCCAAAGAGAAAGCAAAAGCTCATTTACTCAGTGGTTTAAGCCATCTGCACAAAGATGATTTACACGATGTCGATGATTGTTTTGCCGTTGATTTACTCGACCAACAGCTCAATATTAAGCTTACCCCCAGCGGCCAGTCGACGCCATTAACTCCTTTGTGGTTTGGCTATCACCCGTTATAAATTCAGTCGTTGTGGTCGTCTTTATCTGCTTTGATGGCCATTTTAATGGCAATGATCACAATGGCAAACATCACAAAAGGCAGCGCCGCTAAACTGTATTCTGCCAGGCTGTTTTGCTGATAGCTGGGTTGTAAAATGAAGTGACCGCCAATACACAGTGCAATCACCACAAACAGCAATGGCAGCATCATCAACTCTTTACTTTTTTTGTGTTTTTTCATCTAGATTAAACCTGTTTAAACTTACCTGGCGCAGCGATTAGCAACACGGGTACTTTGACACTTAGGCTGGGAGCGTGCTTTGATTAAAATCATAGCCGCGCCATTATACCCAAAGGCGGCTAGTTTAGGAAAATTCAATCTGCGTCTATTTGGCCTGGGGGAGTTCCATGCTATAACTGAAGCTCCTATCGACAGTGTGTTGGGCACTTAGTAGCAAGATGCAAAACCATAAACCCACTCTAGTAATTAAATTAGGCACCAGTGTGCTAACAGCGGCCACCACCAAGCTTAATCAGGCACGTATGATTGAGTTAGTGCGTCAATGTGTGGAATTAAAAAAAGCCGGGTACCAGCTGGTGATCGTCTCCAGTGGTGCTGTTGCCGCCGGCAGAGGAGTAATGCAGCAGCAAGTTGGTAACTCACTGGCTGAAAAGCAAATGCTCGCTGCGGTAGGCCAGGGTCAGCTTATTCACCTTTGGCAACGTTTGTTTGCCATTTTTGATGTCAAAGTGGCGCAAATGCTGCTAACTCGCGCCGACCTAGAAGACCGTAGCCGCTACTTAACGGCGCGAGATATGCTAGGTAAGCTCCTGGAATACCAAGTGATCCCCATCGTAAATGAAAACGATGCCGTGGCCACGGCTGAAATTAAAGTCGGCGACAACGATAACTTATCGGCTTATGTGGCGATTTTAGCCAATGCCGAGAAACTGATTCTGCTCACCGATCAAGATGGCTTATTTACTGCTGACCCCCGCGCCAACCCCAGTGCCAAATTGATCACTCAAGTACACGCCATTGATGACAGCATCAGAGCCTTGGCGGGAGACAGTGGTAGTAACTTAGGCACAGGTGGCATGGCCACCAAACTGCAAGCCGCAGACATTGCCCAGCGCGCCGGGGTTGATGTGATTATTGCTAAAGGCAGTGAGAGCGACATCCTTACCCGAGTGATGGCGCAAACCGCTCCTAGTACTACCTTTATGCGCTTTAATGCCCCTTTAGGTGGGCGTAAACGCTGGTTGCTGTCAGGGCCAAAAGCCAGTGGTCAAATTATTTGTGATGGCGGTGCCGTTAACGCCATTTGTAGCACTGGTGCGAGTTTATTAGCCAAAGGCGTAGTGGCTGTAACCGGGACTTTTGCCCCTGGTGAGTTAGTGCAAATCTGCGATAGCAAAGGCAGCGTGGTGGCTCAGGGGTTATCTGAGCTCAGCCACCTAGCCCTTGATAAAGTGAAAGGTTGTCACAGCGAAGCGTTCGCTGAGTTACTCGGATATCAGTGCAACACCGAGGTGGTTCACCGCGATAACTTAGTCTTAATGACACCCAACAGCGCTAAGGTAAGCTCTTAACTTCATACGCAGCCTACTTGGCTGTGTTTTTGCTGAGATGTTCTACACTTACCCAATCAAACTTGGATAAGAGGGATCACGGTGGCCGATACCTATTCAACCTGTGGGCATGAGTTAACTTTAGAATTGCTTGAGCAAAAAAGTGAGCTGTTGCTGTTTCAAGCATTAGAGCAGGTTGTTACCCAGTTGTTTAGCTGCCACTACGTGTTCTTTTTTAGTCGCAGCCTGTCTGCCCGAGAAACCCCTAAGGTGATTTTTCAAAGTGAAGCCGATTGTGAGCTGTTAGACCGTGCCACCACCGCTCTAGCCCAACTACCAACCCATTTTTGCGATAAAAGTCTTTACCTGAGCGAGGGAAGCAGTGTCGTGCCGCTTCACTTCCGAGGCCAGCGAATTGGAGTGTTATACCTGCAAAAGCAGTTAAATGTGTCACAAGCCACTCTGTGCAAACACTTACTCAATGTGTTTGCCCACCAAATGGCGACCTTGTATTTTGCTCGTATTGACCCCTTATCTGAGCTACTTAATCGGCAAACCTTTGATGAAAAGGTGATGGAGATCACCAATGGCAATGGCTTTGCTATCTGTCGTGAAAACAGTGATGAAAGAGCCTGGTATTTGGCTTTGGTCGATATTGATCACTTTAAACAAGTAAACGATAACTTTGGTCATGTGATTGGCGATGAAGTGATCCTCTTGGTGGCAAGGCTATTAAAAGCGAATTTTCGTGCTGAAGATTATGTCTTTCGTTATGGCGGAGAAGAGTTTGCTGTGTTGTTCCAAAGTCATAATGCCGCTGAGGCGCAAGCGGCGTTACAGCGCTTAAGAGAGGCCATCGCAGATTACCGCTTTCCACAAGTGGGGAAGGTGACGGTGAGTATTGGTTTCAGTGAAATTGAAGACACCTTGCAGGTATCAGATCAAGTGCACAAAAGCGATTTAGCGCTGTATCACAGCAAGGAACAGGGTCGCAATCAAGTCACTGATTATCAAGCCTTGGGATTGGCGCCGCAAAGCCCGCCATTAAGCGATATTGAATTGTTTTAATGAACCTCTGATATTTCCATCCGCTGGCTTGAGTGTGGTAAACTTGCGCCTCAATTTTATGGCTGTGGTTAATATCTGTTGGAGGTATGCATGAAGTTTGTTAGGTGGCTGCTAGGGCGATTAATTTTACTGTTCGATTTTATTTTTACCCCGCGTAGCAAAAAGCGTCCGGCGGAGCAGCAACAAAAGCTCGACGCCATGACGGCAAAGCTAAAACTATACCAATTCAAGGCCTGCCCGTTTTGCGTTAAGGTCAGACGAGCGGCTAAGCGAGAAGGCTTAAAGCTGGAAACTCGCGATGCCAAAGAAAATCCAAGCTATCGCCAAGAGCTACTTGAGCAAGGTGGTAAAGTGAAAGTGCCATGTTTGCGAATTGAGGAGCAAGGCGAAATCACTTGGCTATACGAATCCAGCGAGATCGTTACTTACCTCGAAAAACTGGAAAAAGCGGCTTAACAGCTAGGTCGTAACCTTTGCCCAACTAGGGCGCTGTGCTAGCATAGCGCCATAAACCGATTAATCTATTTTTTAAGAGAATTTTGATGACAATCCGTACTCGTGTTGCGCCCTCACCAACGGGTGATCCGCATTTAGGCACTGCCTACATTGCCCTGTTTAACTACTGTTTTGCTAAGCAG
Organism: Pseudoalteromonas 'SMAR'; assembly: GCF_048515945.1. NCBI lineage: Bacteria > Pseudomonadati > Pseudomonadota > Gammaproteobacteria > Alteromonadales > Pseudoalteromonadaceae > Pseudoalteromonas > Pseudoalteromonas 'SMAR'. The sequence goes on along the minus strand of NZ_JBLWMW010000009.1, from coordinate 97,622 downwards.
CAAGATGGCGAGTTTGTACTTCGTATTGAAGACACCGACCAAGTTCGCAGTACTCCAGAGTCTGAACAAGCCATTATGGACAGCCTTCGCTGGTTAGGGTTGGATTGGGATCATGGCCCAGATGTCGGTGGTGAGTTCGGCCCGTACCGTCAATCTGAGCGTTCTGAGTTATATAAAAAATATGCCCATCAATTGGTTGCAGAGGGTAAAGCGTTTTACTGTTTCGCTACCGCCGAAGAGCTCGAGCAAATGCGTGAAGAGCAAATGGCCGAAGGGTTACGTCCAAAATACGATGGCCGTGGTCTAAAGCTCTCTGAAGAAGAAATCAAGGCCAACCTAGAAGCGGGTAAACCTTACGTTATCCGTATGAAAATCCCAGCAGAAGGCACCTTTAAATTTAACGACTATTTGCGTGGCGAAATTGAGATCCCGTGGGAAAACGTCGACATGCAGGTGCTGCTTAAAGCCGACGGTTACCCAACCTATTTCTTGGCTAACGTGGTTGATGATCACCATATGCAGATCAGCCACATCTTCCGTGGTGAAGAGTGGATTAACTCTGCGCCTAAGCTATTAAAGCTGTATGAAGACTTTGGCTGGCAGGCACCGGTTTTAGGTCACTTACCGCTGTTGCGTAACCCTGATAAGTCGAAATTATCCAAGCGTAAGAACCCAACTTCTATTAATTATTACAAAGAAATGGGTTTTTTACCGGAAGCGCTGTTGAACTACCTAGGTCGCATGGGTTGGTCAATGCCAGATGAGCGTGAGAAGTTCACTCTAGGCGAAATGATCGAGCACTTTGATATGAAGCGCGTGTCGTTAGGCGGACCGATTTTTGATATCGAAAAACTAAACTGGCTAAACGGCTTATGGATCCGCGAAAACTTATCAGACGAAGAGCTGATCCAGCGTTTTGTGGATTGGAAATTTAATGCCACAACGCTGGCACGCGTGCTACCTGAAGCCAAAGCGCGGATTAACACCTTATCGGATTTAGTGGATCTGGCAGGTCACTTTGTCGCGGGCATGCCAGAATACGACCCCGCTTTATTGACTGCTGGTAAAGCTGATGAAGAAGTGGTGCGTCAAGCGCTACAGTTCTTTATTTGGGAGCTAGACAAGCTGCGCAGCTGGAATAAGTCGGAGATTTTTGCCATCGCCAAAACCGTGGCGACTCACCATGAGTTGAAAATTAAAGACTTCTTAGAGCCAATCTTTGTTGCCATCACCGGTAAAACGTCTTCGACCTCAGTGGTTGATGCCATGGAGGTGTTAGGTTCGGATCTGTCTCGTGCTCGTTTACGTGCGGCGCTTAACCACATTGGCGTGTCGAAAAAGCAAGCCAAGAAGCTAGAAAAAGCCTACCGCGAGTATCCGTCGATAGCCTAACCGCAGCATCATCAAGGAAAAGCCGCTATATAATTAGCGGCTTTTTTGTAGCGCTAAAAACGCATCGAGGGTGTCTTTAAGGGCTGCAATTTGTGCCATGCTCATTCCCGCTTGGTTTAACATCGCCGCGGGTATACAAGCACATTCTTGCTCTAATGCTTTGCCTTTATCGGTTAAGTGGATAAAGGTTTGTCGCTCATCTTCACTATTGCGCGAACGAGTGACTATGTCTCGCTCTGCAAGACGTTTCAGCAAGGGGGTTAAGGTGTTGCTGCTGAGCTCAGCGCGGGCGCCTATTTCTTTGACCAACAAGCCATCTTGCTCCCACAATATAAGCAACACTATGTATTGCGGGTAGGTCAGGTCGAGCTTTTTCAGTAATGGCTGATAAAGCCGAGTGACCTGCCGTGAAGCAGCATATAAGCGAAAACATAGTTGGTTTTCTAAACGCAGCTGCGGGTATTTGTCGCTCATTGCTTTAGGCCTGCAATGCTTGTTCGATGTCTTTGGCTATTTTTTCAGGTTTAGTAATGGGGGCATAACGCTCTAATGCCTTACCGTCTTTGCCGATTAAAAACTTGGTGAAATTCCATTTTATGTTATTACCAAATAACCCCGGCAACGCCGACTTAAGGTAGTTATAAATAGGGTGTGCGTGCTCGCCATTAACGTCGACCTTGGCCATCATTTGAAAGTCAACGCCATAGTTAATTAAGCAGCCTTGTTCAATTTGCTTGGCATCCCCGGGTTCCTGTTGGCCGAACTGGTTACATGGAAAGCCTATGATCACTAGGCCTTGCTCGCTATATTGCTCGTGGAGTTGTTGCAGGCCTTGGTACTGAGGCGTTAAACCACATTCACTGGCGGTATTAACAATCAACACCACTTTGCCTTGTAGGTTACTGAAGTCGTAAGCTTGCCCTTGTAATGTGGTGGCTTCAAATTGATAAATGGATGACATAAATCTCTCACAATTAAATCGTGTACGATTTATTATAATAAAGAACGAAATTTGTGCAATTACTTTGCTGAAGATCATCTTAGTAAGAATTTTATCTTGAGACTTTTGTACTTGGATTTAGAACCTGTCATCATTAGCGCAGTTTTTCTAAAGGGGTACTAAAATGACGAAAGTATGGGATGGCTTTATTCGTGGTTTTCACTGGTTGCTGGTGGCGGCTTTGGTGGCTTTGTATATCACCGGTGAAGAGGGCATGATGGAATGGCATTTTGTGATTGCGTATTTATTGTTGGCTTTAATGATCACGCGACTTATTTGGGGGGTTATCGGTAGCCAAACTGCCAAGTTGAGTGCATTATTTCATTCACCAAAAGCCATTATTGCGGCACTAAAATCAAAACAACCTCATGTTGGTCACAACCCCGCTGGAAGTTTAATGGTGCTGCTGTTCTTTGCACTGATTTTGGTGCAACTGATTTCGGGGTTAATGACCACCGACGACATCTTAGTGGAAGGGCCCTTGGTGCAATACATCTCTTATGATTTAGCCCAATTGGCAGGCGATGTTCATCATACCAATATTGAATTCATCATCGCCGCGATTGTGGTGCATATTGCCGCCATCGTGCTTTATCGCTTAAAGGGGCAAAATCTGGTGAAAACGCTACTCAGTGGTAAACAAGCCGAGCTATCAAGCCAACCTAAAATGCGCTCTGGTCTGATTGCCTATGGTATTTTTGTGTTGTTGTCGGCGCTGTTATTGTTCACTTGGGGCGCAGAACCGCTCAGCTACTTGCTGTAACAGATATGACCTCTCGTGCGCGTTTTTCTGTTAGTATGTTGCCGTTTTGTCGTAAAAATTAGAGAAAATTAATCATGTTAGAGCCGTATTACCAGCAGCAAGGCAATAAAATTACCATCACCCGAGAGCAGGGCAGTTTGTTTGCTAAGCGCATGGCGGATGACTTTAATCCTCTGCACGATGTTGATGCCAAAAAGTTCTGCGTACCTGGTGATTTGCTGTTTGCCTTAGTGCTAAAACACTATGGCATTAGTGAAAGCATGGAATTTAGTTTTGTCGGTATGGTCGATGAAACCACCGAGCTCACTTTGCCGGAAGGTGGCGATAAGTTTGATATTAAAGCCGATGATAAAGTGATGCTTTCGGTTAGCCGCTCTGGCGAAACCAGTCAATGTCCAACCTTAATTGACAGCCTAACGAAAAATTACGTGGAATTCTCTGGCACCGCGTTTCCTCATGTGATTATTCCACTGATGGGCGAGCAAGAGGTGATGATAAACCCGGCAAGGCCAATGGTAATTTATGAGTCAATGGCTATTGAAATGGATGATATTCGGGTCTCAGAAGTGAGCTTACAAGCGGCTAAACCAGAATTTAGTTACGACGGTAAGCGCGGCAAAATTAATCTCAAGTTTGACTTAATCAGCAATGGCAAAAAAGTTGGCTATGGTGAGAAGCACATGTTGGTGTCAGGAATACGCGCCTATTGCCAGCAAATGGTCGATGATTTAATCGCCTATTACAACGACAGAAAAGTGGCACTCAAGCCAGAATAATCTACCTTGTTTGTGCGTGCTGTCGTGCGCACAAGCCTCATTCTCCCCACCTTATCTACTTAGGTCTAGTCCCTGTTTCTATCCCTTGTTTGAGGCTTTTACTCACCTTGGCGTTGCACAACCGAGTTTATCGGCTCTAGCGTAGGAAAAATCCCGACATCAAGTTGTTAAAAAGGCCAAGATCGGAGAGAATATAGCAATCTTTGTTCGAATTTAGTGCGGCCGAGTCATGTGCGGTTGCCAATGCCATAAGTAGAATTTCAATGTCAAATACGAGAATTCCGCAGGAAGTGTCGCGCAGACGTACTTTTGCGATTATTTCACACCCGGATGCGGGTAAAACCACGATTACCGAAAAAGTGCTGTTATTCGGAAAGGCGCTGCAAAAAGCCGGTACAGTAAAAGGTCGCGGCTCTAATCAGCATGCTAAGTCTGACTGGATGGAAATGGAAAAAGAGCGTGGCATCTCGGTTACCACCTCGGTGATGCAGTTCCCTTACAATGATGCCTTAGTCAACCTTTTAGACACTCCAGGGCACGAAGACTTCTCGGAAGATACCTACCGTACTTTGACTGCCGTTGACTCGTGTTTGATGGTTATTGACGCCGCTAAAGGTGTTGAGGACAGAACGCGCAAGCTAATGGAAGTCACACGTTTACGTGACACGCCAATTGTTACCTTCATGAACAAACTCGACCGTGATATTCGCGATCCCATGGAACTGCTTGATGAAGTAGAAACCGAGTTAAATATCATGTGTGCTCCAGTGACGTGGCCCATCGGTTGCGGTAAAGAATTTAAAGGGGTCTATCACATCCACCGTGATGAGACTATTTTGTATCAAAGCGGCCAAGGTCATACCATTCAAGAAAAACGTGTGATCAAAGGCTTAGATAACAGCGAGCTGGATGCGGCCATCGGTGACAGTCTAGCAGAGCAACTGCGTGAAGAGCTTGAGCTGGTGATTGGCGCTTCCCATGAGTTCGATCAAGAGCTGTTTTTATCAGGCGAGTTAACTCCGGTGTTTTTTGGTACTGCATTAGGTAACTTTGGTGTTGACCACATGCTAGATGGCTTGACTGAGTGGGCGCCGACGCCATTACCGCGTCAAACCGACGAGCGTGAAGTGAAAGCTGATGAAGAAAAGTTCAGCGGCTTTGTGTTTAAAATTCAAGCTAACATGGATCCCAAACACCGTGACCGCATTGCCTTTATGCGTATTGTTTCTGGTAAGTACAGCCAAGGCATGAAAATGAATCATGTGCGCATTGGCAAGCAAGTGAGTATTGCCGATGCGGTGACGTTTATGGCGGGAGATCGCGAGCGAGCTCAAGAAGCCTTTGCCGGTGATATTATCGGTTTACATAACCACGGTACCATTCAAATTGGTGATACCTTTACCCAAGGGGAAACGCTAAAGTTCAGCGGTATTCCAAACTTTGCACCAGAATTATTCCGTCGTATTCGCTTAAAAGATCCTCTAAAACAAAAGCAACTGCTAAAAGGGCTGGTACAGCTTTCTGAAGAGGGTGCGGTACAGGTATTTAGACCGCTGGCCAATAACGACTTGATCGTAGGTGCGGTCGGGGTGCTGCAGTTTGACGTGGTAGTGGCAAGATTAAAAGCCGAGTACAACGTCGATGCTATCTACGAGAGTGTAACGGTACAAACTGCGCGCTGGGTCAGCTGTGACGATGATAAGAAAATGGCCGAGTTCCGCCGTAAGTGTGAGCAAAACTTGGCACTGGACGGTGGCGATAACTTAACCTACATCGCCCCTAGTCGAGTGAACTTAAACTTATCGATGGAGCGTTATCCAGAAGTGAAGTTTAGCCATACTCGTGAACACTAATCGCTGCGTATTATAGGAAAAGTAATGAACATTAAGAGCATTCTAATTGAAAGAGCCAATGCAGCGATGCAAGCTGCTGGGATCCCTGAAGGCACTAACCCTGCGGTAACACAAAGTACTCGCCCACAGTTTGGTGATTACCAAATAAACGGCGCAATGGGCGCGGCCAAAGCGCTAAAAACCAACCCTAGAGAGTTGGCGCAAAAAATTATTGATAATCTGGACGTGGCCGATCTTGCTGAAAAAACCGAGATTGCTGGCCCTGGTTTTATTAATATTCATTTAAAGCCAGCGTTTTTAGCTGCGAGCTTGGAAACGGCTAATGGCGATAGCAAACTCGGCGTAGCTGAACACGCTAACGCCAACAAAGTGGTGGTTGATTACTCATCACCTAACCTAGCTAAAGAGATGCACGTAGGACATTTGCGTTCTACCATCATTGGTGATGCTGTGGTGCGTGCACTAGAGTTCCGTGGTGATACCGTGATCCGTCAGAACCACATGGGTGACTGGGGGACGCAGTTTGGTATGTTGATTGCGCACTTAGAAGACTTGCTAAACCAAGGCGTTGACCTTGAAAACGTGGCGTTGGCAGATCTGGAAAGCTTCTATCGCGATGCCAAGAAGCGCTTTGACGACGAAGACGGCTTTGCAGACAAAGCTCGTGACTACGTGGTGAAATTACAAGGTGGCGACGAGCACTGCAAAAAGCTATGGCAAATGTTTATCGACACTTCAGTAAAGCACTCTGAAGAAGTGTATGAAAAGCTCAATGTGACACTGACTCGTGACGATATCATGGCGGAAAGTGCCTACAACGACCGTTTGGCTGGAGTTATTGAGCTACTTAAAGACAAGCAAATTGCAGTAGAAGATCAGGGCGCACAAGTGGTGTTTTTAGATGAGCTGGCCAACAAAGACGGCGAGCCATCGGTATTCATCGTGCAAAAATCAGGGGGCGGCTTCTTATATTCAACCACCGATTTAGCGGCCTGTGATTATCGCTCTAACGAGTTAGATGTTGACCGTATTCTTATTTTTGTTGATGCGCGCCAAGGCTTACACTTTAACCAAGTTGAGATCACCGCGCGTAAAGCCGGACTACTGCAAGACAAAACCAGCTATGAGCCGAGCCTGTTTGGCACTATGATGGGCAGTGATGGCAAGCCATTTAAAACCCGTACCGGCGGCACTGTTAAGCTTTCAGATCTGCTCGACGAAGCGGTCAGCCGTGCCGGTGATAAGCTCGCTGACAGAATGGCTGAGTTAAGTGAAGAAGCACGTCAAGAAATTGCCCGCAAAGTGGGTATTGGCGCGGTTAAATACGCCGACTTGTCAAAACACAGAACCAGCGACTATATCTTTAACTGGGATAGCATGTTGAGCTTTGAAGGGGCGACGGCACCTTACTTACAATATGCTTATACTCGAGTGCGCAGTATTTTCCGTAAAGCGGGTGTGGATGGTGATGCATTAAGTGGCCAGATCGCCATTAAAGAAGCACAAGAGAAAGCCTTGGCCATCAAACTATTGCAGTTTGAAGAAGTACTTGATCTGATGATCAATGAAGCCACACCACACGTATTGTGTGGTTACTTATACGAGCTGGCGAGCTTGTATATGACTTTCTATGAAGCGTGTCCAATATTGAAACAAGACGTTGCAGCAGAGGTGCGCGAAAGCCGCCTGATGCTTTGTAACCTGGTTGCAAATACACTGAAAACCGGCCTAGACCTGCTGGGTATTGAAGTGATGGAGCAAATGTAGCTTACTTTGTTTGCAACTCTTAAGTACAATTAAAGCCGCTGTTAGCGGCTTTTTTATTAAGGATAGGGTAATGAAACTTGAAGACATTCGTCGTGAGTACACTAAAGATGGTCTGCGTCGTGAAATGCTTAAGAGCTCCCCGATTGCGCAGTTTGAGCTGTGGTTGCAGCAGGCAATTGATGCGAAATTTGCCGATCCCACGGCTATGGTAGTGGCCACGGTTGACGAGCATGGTCAACCTTCGCAGCGCATTGTGCTGCTGAAAAACGTCGATGAGCAAGGGTTTGTGTTTTTTACCAATACTGGCTCCCGCAAGGCACAAGAGCTGAAGCACAACAATAAAATATGCTTACACTTTCCTTGGCATGACATGGAGCGGCAAGTGATCGTCTATGGTGAAGCCAAGCCATTACCTACCGCTCGTGTGGCAAAGTACTTTTTATCGCGACCAAAAGAAAGCCAACTAGCCGCTTGGGCATCGCAGCAGTCTCGCCCGGTGTCTTCGCGCCAAGCTCTGCTGCAAACCTTCAGTGGCATGAAAGACAAGTTTGCCAAAGGTGAAATTCCGTTACCTGATTTCTGGGGTGGATATTGTGTTGAGCCCAGTAAAATTGAATTTTGGCAAGGCGGCGAACATCGCTTACACGACCGCTTTATGTATATAAAACAAGCTGATGGTAGTTGGCAGATTGAGCGACTCAACCCCTAAGCTGCGTTTTATTGACAGTCACTGCCACCTCGACTTTGCTGAGTTGGCAGCGCAATTACCACAACATCTGGCTGCGGCTCAGCAACTGGGGGTTGAGCAGTTTGTGATCCCAGGTATTACGCTGGCAAAAAGCCAGCAATTGTTGTCATTGCGCCAGGCTCACCGCCATTGTCATATCGCGGCCGGATTACATCCCTATTTTATCAGTGAGCATCAACCACAAGATATGTCTGAGCTCGCCTCATGGGCGCGGGAGCATCGCCGCGATATTTGCGCCATCGGTGAGTGTGGTATCGACGCGAGCTGCGTAGACATCGACAGGCAAAGTGCTTTATTCACAGCGCATATTGAGCTAAGCAATGAACTGCAGTTGCCGTTAATTGTTCATCACCGTAACAGTCACCACCTCATTGCAGCCAGTTTTAAGCGCACTAGGCCGCAATCTGGCGGGGTGATCCATGCCTTTACCGGGTCGTTGCAACAAGCGAATTACTATATCAAGCAAGGGTTTAAGCTGGGTGTCGGCGGCACCATTACCTACCCGCGCGGTGAAAAAACGGCTCAGGTATTGGCGCAGCTACCACTGTCGAGTTTGGTATTGGAAACGGACTCGCCCTCGATGCCACTGCATGGTTACCAAGGTCAAGTGAATGTCCCTAAGCGAGTGGTGGAAGTGTTCGCGGCGTTATGCCAATACCGTAGTGAACCCCAGGAGTTGCTTGCCGCAGCGCTATATGACAATACTCTGCAGCTATTTAACCTTTCTACTGCGTAGCCAGCTGCATTATGACTCTGATGCTTTTTTACGCGGCGGCTTGACGCGTTTTAAAAAGCGGCGTCTGACTTCCCAGCGCTTTAAAGCGCGTGCAATTTGCCAAGTAAACACCACGGTAATCAGCAGCATCAATAACACCACTCGGCCCAATTCATGGAAGTGGTCATGGCTTTGCGCCATAGCGGCTTCGGTTAAATAGACCATATTAACAAAACCTAACGGTTGGCCATTTGGAGTATACACCGGCTCTGAGATGATACTCTTGGTTTTGCTTAAACCGGGCAAGGTTTTTGGCAGGTTTTGATAGTTTGCTGGCGCCTTAATGCCATTGCTGGCCACTAAAAAGCGGCCTTGGTTATCATAAATGGCCACCTGCAAAACAAAGTCATCGGCCGCTAAGTGGTTGGCTAAGGCGTGGAGCCTGGGGGTGTCGTTGCGCGATAAGGGCAATGCGACGTTTTTAGCCAACTGTTTGGTGAGACTGCGTGCGGTTAAGTCGGCGCCATTGTGCAGCAAGCGATGGGATTCAAAACTGGTGTTAAAAGCCAGCCAAGTGATCATCACTAAGCTAACCGCAGCAATGCACAGGCGCAGTAATCTGCGGCTACGGTTGCTACGAATAATATCGGTAACATGTAAATTTTTCATATTTATCGTGTGTCACTCGCTTTAACCTAGGTTGAGAGCTGACAGCTCTCGCTATTCATGCTAAAAATCGAACTTACGTTATAAAGGAATCGCATTGTTATGTCTTTAGTATCCCCGCTGACACTCAGCGGTAAAGCTCAGCCCCTAGAAAAGTTACTGTCCTTAGGGCGCTGGTTTCAATATGAAGGTAACACAAGTTTCTCTGCCGTGAATAGCTCACCGCCAGAGTACAGCCAGTTTATTACTATTTTTGGCGCCCAGTTAACTAATGAGCATGCCTTACAATTAGAGCAATTTCTAGCCCAGCAGCACATTAACCATTATTACCTTTGTGCCTATCAGCCTGTGAAGAGCTTAGCGGTCGCTTTGGCCGTGGCGTTGCCTTCAGATCTTGAGCTAGACAAAGCCGCGGTGAAACAGTTTGCACAAAGCTGTGGCGCTCAAGTTGCGCTGCTACAGTCACCGCCACAACTGAGTAAACCAGGCTTGCTGGTGATGGATATGGATTCCACTGCAATAGAAATTGAGTGCATTGATGAAATCGCACGCCTTGCTGGTCGTTTCGACGAGGTCGCCGCGGTAACGGCAGAAGCGATGGCCGGTAACTTATCTTTTGCCGCTAGCCTGCACCAGCGAGTGGCTTCTCTAAGCTCTGTATCACTAGAGCAAATTCAAGGGCTGAAGGATAACTTACCACTGATGGCTGGGATAGTGGAGCTATGTCAGGTATTAAAACAGCACCAATGGCGTTTAGCCTTGGCTTCAGGCGGCTTTACTTGGTTTGCTGAAGCCTTGATTGAGCCATTAGGGTTAGATGCGGTTTATGCCAATACCTTGGAAGTGGAGCAAGGCAAATTAACCGGGCGTGTTATTGGGGATATCGTCGATGCTGAGAAAAAAGCGCAAGTAGTGGCGGCGCTGGCGCAACAGTACGGCATTGCACCTGAGCAAACGGTCGCCATTGGCGATGGCGCCAACGACTTGCTAATGATGGCAGAGGCGCAACTAGGGGTGGCGGTTCATGGCAAGCCGAAGGTGGTAGCGGCGGCAGACGCTGCTATTTGCTCCGGCTCGTTGTTACAACTGGTGTATTTACTCAGTATCCCAAGGTAATAGCGCGCATAACCGCGCCGCGGTTACCTGCAGCGCGGTAAACTAAAAATTGTACCTTTATACACAATAGTGGCTTATACTTTAGTTTAAACGGTCACTATTTATGCTATGAAAATACTTGCGTTCGCTTTTGCCTTTTTTATAACTCTGGCTCATGCCGCGGATACCCCTCGTGTTATCAATATTACCACTGGACAATGGCCGCCATACCTAGATCAGAGTAAACGCGATCAAGGTTGTGTTGCCGCCCTTATTCGAGATGCTTTTGCGCTCCATGATATCAAAGTGCGGTTTATTTTTATGCCGTGGCAACGCGCCTACGAAGAAGGCAAAAAGGCCGCCTACGCCGGCAGTGCGTATTGGTATTACAGCAAGCGTCGCGCTCTGGAATACATTTATACCCAGCATGCCCTCACTATTGAAACCAGCCGTTTTTACCACCATGAATCGCTGCCGCTTGAGTTTCGCTCTTACCAAGATCTTAAGCCCTTTAAGCTGCTGTTAAATAAAGGGTTAACCTACCCAGATGAACTGTTGGCTGCGATTGATAAGTATCAAATTCAAACATTACATAACACTTACGCCAGTAAAAATGTTGCGCTTATTCTGCGCGATCGCGCGGACGTGATGATAATGAATGAACGCACTGCCGAGGCTTACATGGCCGACTTAGCACCACAAGATGCTGCGCAACTGGTTGCCCAAGAGGTTCCTGCGTTTATTAGAAAAGGTTATCTACTGATCAATAAGCATCAGCCACAATTGGCCGCTGTGTTCGACGATGGCATTAGCACACTGTGGTCAGACGGAGATTACGTGGCGGACTACCATCAACGCTGCTCTTGGTTTTAGATTACTGCTCCACAGCATAAGAGCCTTGGGTTGGTTTTACAGGTTGTTTTTGAAAGTATAAGTACTGTGATTCTAAGGTGCTGTCGTAGTTTCGCAGCAATAGTGCAGTTTGCTCAGGACTGATAATGTTGCAAGGGTTACTGCGCTCTTGCAGCAAATAGTCATAGAGCAAGCTGGGATCATGATGGTGCATAAAAGCACTAAACAAATAGGCGTTAGCGTATAAAGTATGGCTAAGCGCCGTTTGCCATTGCCCTTCGCTGTTAAATAAGGTCTCAATATCCAATGCGCGATAGCCATCTGCTAGTAAACCCTGCTTATTTATCCAATCTTCAACAGAAGGCGCAATCACAAACTGACCTGCATCAGGCACGTGTAAATGCTCAAAAAACTCCGCCAGCCCCTCGGTTAGCCAACGGGGCGTGAAACCAAAAAAGTAAAAGTTTAGTGCATGAACGGCTTCATGCACTAACACCCTGAGGGCTGCCTTGTCATCGCCTTGGTACTTTATATAGCCCTGATTATCCATAACAAAATACATACCCGCCGTGCCAGTGGGTAGGGCATCTCGGGCCTGTATGGCTTGGTCATAATCCTGCTCGTTAGGGGCAATGTACATATTTAATTGAATTGGTGGCAGTTCGGTTCGTTGTGCCGATTGCTGTAAAAAGTGTTGGTAAAAGTGATAAATCACCCACAGGCGAGCGTGTGCTTGCTGGCTAAACTCGGCACTCATTTTTAAGCCCGTTAGCGTTAAAGCAAAAGCGTCTGTTGTGGTGTGTTGTTTAATGGCAAACAGTTGCTGCTTGATGGCGCCACAGGTTTGTTTATTGATACCACTAAACATCATGGTTACATCACTGTGAGCAGTGAGGTTACGCAGCGCAGGAGGAAGCGCGACAGGCGGTTGTTGCGGGGCATTCGTTGCAGCCTCCCGAGGGGGCCGCTGTGGGGCTGGGGTTATGGCCACCGAAGGGGCACGCTCTACTGGAATTGCCGGCTCTGGATGAAGTGGCTGCTTGAGCGATGGCGTATCAGCAAAATACAACTGAAATGCAGCAAAGACTAAAAAAGTGAGTATGGTAACAATAATTACAATGCGCCAGAGCAAAACCGCTTTCCTGATTTAGTCATTCCCAATACCAGCCTTTATAGCCAATTAACGTCGCCATGGCTAGGGTAAAAGCCCATCTTTGTTCCGAATAAAGAGAGCGGCGTTAAAATAGTGTTTCTTCATCTGGTCTGACCATTTAAATCGTCTTTTAAATTTTACACTTTATTGCATAAAATTTAGACATTTTGCGCTGAGCTTTTACACTTGAATAGTTATTCGCTTTGGCTGAATTTTGACAGCTGCCATGGATTTTGATAACGTATTGTGCAAATTTGGTATGACCAATTTACCTATGACGTTAATTCTTACCAAATTGATTAAAATAAGTCAGTCGCCTGGCTCGGTCACATCATAAAAATTTGGCGTTATTTCAATGTCTTTAAAGATAAAAGCAGCAAAGTTATCCGACGTAATACTCCAGCAACTTGAGAATATGATCCTCGAGGGGTCGTTGTTACCTGGAGAAAAGCTGCCGCCAGAACGTGAACTTGCCAAGCAATTTGAGGTATCACGACCGTCTTTAAGAGAGGCGATCCAGAAATTAGAAGCAAAAGGCTTAGTCACTCGTCGCCAAGGCGGCGGTACCTACGTCAAAAATCAGCTGGAAGAGGGCTTAACTGATCCCTTATTTGATTTGATCAGTAAACACCCAGAGTCACAGTTTGATTTGCTCGAGTTTCGTCATGCTCTTGAGGGCATTGCCGCCTATTATGCGGCGCTCCGTGGCACCGAAAATGACTTTGCAAAAGTACAACAAAGCTTTGATAACATCGCCGATGTTGGTGAAGACTTAATGCTTAAGGCAAGGGCGATTAACGCCTTTCACTTTGCCGTAGCAGAAGCATCTCATAATGTGGTGTTACTTCACTTAGTCAAAGGCATGCAGTCATTGCTGGAGCAAAACGTGTTGCAAAACTTAACGGTATTGGTACAAAAATCCGATGTCAGTGAGCAACTCGGAGAGCACCGAAAGTTGTTATTAGATGCGGTGATCAATGGTAATCCAGAGCAAGCACGCTTAGCCAGTAACGCCCACTTAGCCTTTATCGAAGAGGCACTACTGGAAGCCGGTAAAGAGCGTTCACGCATTGAACGTTCTTTACGTAGAACCAAGCAGCAGTAATTCCGCTTAGCTCCGTAAGAATTGGCACAAATAGAATAAATTCGTATTTTAAACATAAGGAACACTCCATATGTCTGAAGTCAATAAAATTGACGTAGACGCGCTCGAAACCCAAGAATGGTTACAGGCGCTTGAGTCGGTCGTAAAAGAAGAAGGCGTCGAACGCGCTCAATTCTTGTTAGAACAAGTATTAGAGCAAGCACGTCTTGATGGCGTAGATATGCCTACAGGCACTACGACTAACTATGTCAACACTATCCCAGCTGCAGATGAACCTGCATACCCAGGGGATGTTAATATTGAGCGTCGTATTCGCTCAATCATTCGTTGGAATGCCGTGATGATCGTGCTTCGTGCCTCGAAGAAAGATCTTGAGCTGGGCGGGCATATGGCGTCTTATCAGTCGTCAGCTGCTTTTTATGAAATGTGTTTCAACCATTTCTTCCGCGCGCCAAATGAAAAAGACGGCGGCGATTTAGTGTATTACCAAGGTCATATTTCTCCAGGTATTTACTCACGTGCTTTTGTTGAAGGACGTTTAACCGAAGAGCAATTAGACAACTTCCGTCAAGAAGTGGATGGTAAAGGTCTTTCTTCTTACCCGCACCCGAAGTTAATGCCTGAGTTTTGGCAGTTCCCAACGGTATCTATGGGTCTAGGTCCGATTGCTTCAATCTATCAAGCGCGTTTCCTTAAGTACCTAGATGGTCGTGGTCTCAAGGATACGTCTGAGCAGCGCGTTTACGCTTTCCTTGGTGATGGCGAAATGGATGAGCCAGAATCACGTGGTGCGATTTCTTTTGCAGCTCGTGAAAAGCTCGACAACCTTTGCTACCTAATCAACTGTAACCTACAACGCCTAGATGGCCCAGTAATGGGTAACGGTAAGATCATCCAAGAGCTTGAAGGCCTATTTAAAGGTGCCGGCTGGAACGTGATTAAAGTGGTTTGGGGTTCAGGCTGGGATAAGCTACTGGCAAAAGACACCACAGGTAAATTGCTACAGCTGATGAACGAAACTGTGGATGGCGATTACCAAACGTATAAATCAAAAGATGGCGCCTACGTCCGCGAGCATTTCTTCGGTCGTTACCCAGAAACCGCAGCTTTGGTTGCTGACATGACCGACGAAGAAATCTTCGCGCTGAAGCGTGGTGGTCATGAACCATCTAAGCTGTTTGCCGCATTTAAAGCCGCGCAAGAAACCAAAGGCCGTCCAACCGTTATCCTAGCTAAGACCGTTAAAGGGTATGGCATGGGTGCTGCGGCTGAAGGTAAAAACGTTGCCCACCAAGTGAAGAAAATGGACATGACACACGTTGAGCATTTACGTTCACGTTTGGGTCTGGATGACTTAGTATCCGATGAGCAATTAAAAGACTTGCCATACCTTACGCTGGAAGAAGGCTCAAAAGAATATGAGTACTTACATCAGCGTCGTAAAGCACTTCATGGTTACACGCCGCAGCGCTTACCAAACTTCTCAGAGGACTTAACTATCCCTGAGCTTGAGGCGTTTAAGCCACTACTGGAAGAGCAAAAGCGTGATATCTCTACCACCATGGCTTATGTGCGTGCTCTGAACATCCTGCTTAAAGACAAAAACATTGGCAAAAACATTGTGCCAATTATTGCCGATGAAGCGCGTACTTTTGGTATGGAAGGTTTGTTCCGTCAAATTGGTATTTATAACCCGCACGGTCAGAACTATAAGCCTGAAGACCGCGATATTGTTTCTTACTACAAAGAAGCAACCTCTGGTCAGGTACTGCAAGAAGGGATTAACGAACTCGGTGCTATGTCTTCATGGGTAGCGGCGGCGACGTCATACTCAACCAACGACCTACCGATGATCCCATTCTATATCTACTACTCAATGTTTGGTTTCCAACGTGTAGGCGATATGGCATGGATGGCGGGCGACCAGCAAGCACGTGGTTTCTTATTAGGTGCAACGGCTGGCCGTACCACGCTTAATGGTGAAGGCCTACAGCACGAAGATGGTCACTCACACATTCAAGCGGGTACTGTACCTAACTGTATCTCTTACGACCCAACGTTTGCCTTTGAAGTGGCGGTTATTCTGCAAGACGGTATTCGTCGTATGTACGGTCCAGATCAGGAAAACGTGTTCTATTACCTGACTCTGATGAATGAAAACTATCATCAGCCTGCGATGCCAGAAGGAGCCGAAGAGGGTATCCGTAAAGGTATTTACAAGCTTGAAAGCTATGCCGGTAATAAGGCACAAGTTCAGCTGATGGGCTCAGGTACTATCTTGAACGAAGTACGTAAAGCGGCGCAAATCCTAAGCGACGATTATGGTGTGGGTTCTGATGTCTTCTCTGTCACCTCATTCAATGAGCTGGCACGTGACGGTCAGGATGCTGAGCGTTTCAACATGCTAAACCCAGATGCCGAGCAAAAAGTTCCTTACATTGCCAATGTTGTCGGTGACGCACCTGCTATCGCAGCAACTGACTACATGAAGAGTTACGCCGATCAGGTACGTGCCTTTATGCCAAGCGCATCGTACAAGGTGCTAGGTACCGATGGTTATGGTCGTTCAGATAGCCGTGAAAACCTCCGTCGTCACTTTGAGGTGAACGCCGGCTATGTTGTGGTTGCAGCATTAACTGAGCTGGTTAAACAAGGCAGCGTTGAAAAGTCAGTGGTGAGCGAAGCTATCAAGAAATTTGATATCGACACCAGCAAAACTAACCCACTTTACGCATAAGAGGACAAGTGATGGCAATCGAAATTCATGTTCCAGATATTGGTGCCGATGAGGTTGAAGTAACCGAGATCCTAGTAAGCGTAGGGGATTCGGTTGAAGAAGAGCAGTCGCTTATTACCGTAGAGGGCGATAAAGCCTCGATGGAAGTGCCTGCCTCAGTGGCCGGAACGGTTAAAGAAATCAAAATTGCTGAAGGCGATACGGTTTCAACTGGCTCATTAATTATGATCTTTGACGCCGCAGACGGTGAAAAAGAAGAGAGTAAAGAGTCAGAAGCATCGCAGCAGAAAGAATCGGCTCCAGCTGAAGCGTCATCGGGCAAAACCGAGCGCAAAGAAGTGCACGTTCCAGACATTGGCGGCGACGATGTTGAAGTCACCGAAATTCTAGTGTCTGAAGGCGATAGCGTTGAAGAAGAGCAGTCGCTTATTACCGTTGAAGGCGATAAAGCGTCAATGGAAGTGCCGGCGCCATTTGCCGGTACCGTGACTGAAATTAAAGTGAATACTGGTGATACGGTATCTACTGGCTCATTGATTTTTGTCTTTGAAACGGCTGGCAGTGGTGACGCTGCAGCAGCTGATAGCTCATCATCAAATGACTCAGAAGCCGCGCAATCCGAGCCTGCAGGCAGCAGCGAAAAAGAAGTGCATGTGCCTGACATCGGTGGCGACGAAGTCGAAGTGACAGAAATCTTAGTGGCAGCGGGTGACGCGGTTGAAGAAGAGCAGTCATTACTGACCGTTGAAGGCGATAAAGCCTCAATGGAAGTACCTGCTCCTTTCGCTGGTAAAGTGAAAGAAGTTAAGGTAAACACTGGTGATAAGGTCTCAACCGGCTCATTGATTTTTGTCTTTGAGGTGGAAGGCGCGGCTCCGGCAGAAAAGCCAGCTGACAAGCCGGCAGAGAAACCTGCTGAGAAAGCCCAATCGCAAAAACCAGAGGCCGCCAAAGCATCAGCACAAAAAGATGACTTTGTGGCTAATGACGACTACGCCCATGCTTCACCGGTTGTGCGTCGTTTAGCGCGCGAATTTGGCGTTAACCTGGCTCGCGTTAAAGGCACAGGTCGCAAGAACCGCGTGCTGAAAGAAGACGTGCAAAACTACGTTAAAGAAGTGGTTAAGCAAGTTGAGTCTGGTCAAGCTAGCAAAGGTGGAAACGCTGGTGGTGGTGAGTTAGGTCTTATTCCATGGCCAAAAGTAGACTTCAGTAAGTTTGGTGAAGTGGAAGAGAAGAAGCTTTCACGTATCAACAAGCTTTCTGGTGCTAACCTTCACCGTAACTGGGTACAAATCCCACATGTAACGCAGTTTGATGAAGCCGATATCACTGAACTTGAGAAGTTCCGTAAAGAGCAAAATGCGCTGGCTGAGAAGAAGAAAATGGACGTTAAGATCACGCCATTAGTATTCGTAATGAAAGCCGCTGCTAAAGCACTGGAAGACTTCCCAACCTTCAACTCTTCACTGTCTGAAGACGGCGAAAGCTTGATCTTGAAGAAGTACGTGCACATTGGTATCGCAGTAGATACGCCAAATGGCCTAGTGGTACCAGTGGTTCGTGATGTTAATAAGAAAGGCATCATTGAGCTGTCGCGTGAGTTGATGGAAATCTCTAAGAAAGCTCGTGATGGCAAGCTGACTTCATCAGATATGCAAGGTGGCTGTTTCACTATCTCAAGCCTAGGTGGCATTGGTGGTACGTCATTTACACCGATTGTGAATGCCCCTGAAGTGGCTATCTTAGGTGTGTCTAAGTCAGACTTTAAACCGAAGTGGAATGGTAAAGAGTTTGAGCCGCGCCTGATGGTGCCGCTAAGCTGTTCATACGACCATCGTGTTATTGACGGTGCGTTAGCAGCTCGCTTTACTGTGACACTGGCTAACTACCTGAGCGATATTCGCCAGCTAGTGATGTAATAAAGAAACCGCGCAGTGCTTCACTGTGCGGTTTTATTTTATTGATATTATGGTCTTGCCTGATATTTAGGCGGGACAATGGGCGGTGTCAATGATACACTTTCCCGCAACAAAAACTCTCTGCCCAGTGCCCACTGTCGGGTGTTAGGCAGGCACTTTGGGTCGGACACTCTTGATGAGTAAACCCGTTCAAATAACAGTTAAGGTAATAACATGAGCAACGAAATTAAATCTCAAGTTGTTGTGCTAGGCGGTGGTCCTGGTGGTTACTCTGCTGCATTCCGTGCGGCGGACTTAGGTTTAGACGTAACACTAATCGATTCACGTGACACTCTTGGTGGGGTGTGCTTGAACGTAGGTTGTATTCCTTCAAAAGCATTGCTTCACGTTGCAAAAGTAATTGATGATGCTGCTGAAATGTCTTCACACGGTGTTTCTTTCGGTGCTCCTGAAATTGATTTAGATAAAATCCGTGAATGGAAAGAGTCTGTTATCGGTCAACTTACTGGTGGCCTTAGCGGTATGGCTAAGATGCGTAAAGTAAACGTAGTGACTGGTTACGGTAAATTCTCAGGTTCAAACACCATTGCGGTTGAAACCAAAGACGGCGAAAAAACAGTAACCTTCGAAAACGCGATTATCGCGGCAGGCTCACAGCCAGTAAATCTACCTTTCATTCCTGAAGACGAGCGTATCATTGATTCAACGGGTGCACTTGAGCTAAAAGACGTGCCTGAAAAGCTGCTAGTTCTAGGCGGTGGTATCATTGGTCTTGAGATGGGTACAGTTTACCGTGCGCTAGGTTCAGAAATTGACGTAGTAGAATTTGCCGATCAATTGGTTCCTGCAGCGGACAAAGACGTTATCAAAATCTACCAGAAATACGTGAAAGACAAGTTCAACGTTATGCTATCAACCAAAGTTGTGGCGGTAGAAGCAAAAGACGACGGCATCTATGTTACCTTCGAAGGCAAGCAAGCGCCGGAAGAGCAAGTACGTTATGACAAAGTATTGGTTGCGGTTGGTCGTACGCCAAACGGTAAACTAATCGATGCTGATAAAGCGGGCGTAAACGTTGATGAGCGTGGCTTTATTAACACTGACAAACAAATGAAGACCAACGTTGATAACATCTTCGCAATTGGTGACATCGTAGGCCAGCCAATGCTTGCCCACAAAGCGGTTCATGAAGGTCACGTAGCTGCTGAAGTTATCTCTGGTAAGAAACATTACTTCGATCCGAAATGCATTCCTTCAATTGCTTACACAGACCCAGAAATCGCATGGGTAGGTGTTACAGAGAAAGAAGCAAAAGAGCAAGGTATGAACATTGAAACTGCGGTATTCCCGTGGGCAGCTTCTGGCCGTGCAATCGCTTCTTCACGTACTGAAGGTCAAACTAAGCTGATCTTTGATAAAGACACCGATCGCCTAATTGGTGGTGCTATGGTCGGTATCAATGCCGGTGAAATGCTAGGTGAGATTGGCCTAGGTGTTGAGATGGGTGCGGATGCTGAAGACATCGCGCTAACCATTCATGCTCACCCAACATTGAATGAGTCTATCGGCTTGGCTGCGGAAATCTTTGAAGGGTCTATTACTGACCTACCAAACAAAAAAGCGGTTAAAAAGAAAAAGTAATTTTTTCTAAGCTTGATAAAAAACCCAGCCTAGCGCTGGGTTTTTTGTTTTTGCGGCCTCGGCATCTGGCTCTGAATTGCTCCTGCCATTGAGGTCTCCCCGGATAAACCGCCTCCTACCTGTGGGGAAGGGCTTGGTATAAAGTTACAGAAACGCTAAATAGAAGCTATCTAAAGCAAAGGGTAGGCGCGACTTTATGTCGCGATAATGCTCGACAGCGGGTTTTATCGGTTATACCAATCTGCTCTTCAAATTGAGCTGGTAGTAATGTGGATTGGTATTACACCTTGGCAGCACACAATCTAGCCAGTATGCTTAACTTAGGGGCAAGCAAGTAAAGCGCAAATGGAACAGATAGAAATATTTGAGATCCCCAGTCCGTGTAAGGGGATCTGTCAGGTTAATAATCGTGGCTATTGTAAAGGCTGCTATCGCAGTCGTGAGGAACGTTTTGCCTGGAATTCATTAAGCAACGAACAAAAGCGCAAGGTCATTGCCCTGTGCCAACAGCGTTATAAACGCTACTTACAAAAGCAAGCCAAGGCACAACAATCCGATGTTGCAAGCGGGGAAAACTTCAAATTTGATATTTAGCTTTGAGCTCGGCAACCACTCCCGCCCGTTCAAGCTCCTCTAGCTTATCTTTAAGCAAGGGCACCAAATCATCATGGCGTTTATGCACAAAGTGAAAACTCTCCACTAAAGCCAAGTCTGTCACTTGCAACTTATCAAGGTTCAGTTTGGCTAGGTGTGGTTTCAGGTGGAAGTCGAGGAGCAGTGCCGCTTCCACTTGTTGTTGCATTACTAGGTTAAGCTGTGCCACTGCGCTTTTAACTTTAACCACATACGCTGAGGTGGGGTGCTGAGCAAGATAGTCTTCAGCGACAGGGTAGCCACTGCGAATGGTGAGCGAGTTGACGTCTTGATAACGACAATCACGACAGAAACTCACCAGCTGTAACTTGAACTTAAACAGCGGGAAATCGACGCGGCGCAGGTTAGGGTAGTCATTACTAATCGAAGCAACGCGGCCCAGTTGGCCATCGAGAGAACCGGCATTGGCCGCAATTAACGCGTTAGGATGGTTAAAATCTTGCACCAGTAATTCATAACCCAGTTCAGCATACACACGGGTCATGAGTTCAATCACATAGCGTGCCTGCGGGACATCGGCAGGAGCATTAAAGCGCATGACCTTATTGCTCTCACTGCTATGGCTAAAAAGCGCACAGCACAGCAGGCAACATAGAAATAAAGCTCGCAACTATTTTCCTTATCTTGATAAAGTGATTGATAGTAACCCAGCTAAGCAAACAGGCGCATGGTCACGGGGCGTTCCTTGTTAAGAATTATACAAAACTTTTATCATCAAGGGCAGGAAATTAGCCTGCAAAAAGTTCATTTGCGTTGTGCTGTGATATACTTATTAGCGAGATTAAGTCAGCCGAATTGTGAATATGAGTCATAACCTTTGCCTTTTACCCAGACACGAAAAGTATAAAATTCAGCTAGAGTATGAGGCCTCTTTTTGGGCTTACCAAATTAAGCGTGGCAAAAAAAGTCGCGAGGTGGTGTACGACACCATCAATCAGCGGCCGGTGTCGGAGCAAGACTTTTTAAAGCAACACTTCGAGCATTACCTGAGCCTGATGTTGGCGTAATCCTTGGCGCCACAATCGTCCTCTGCGATGACCCTAGAAATTACGCCGTTAGCGGCGATAAAAACTCCCTTAGTCAATAAATTCTATGCTGAGCAAGGTGCCAGAGGGAGAGCGGCTAAACACGATAAAGTGTGGGTTGCCAGGGCTCAAGGTGCCATCATTGGTGCTTGTCGATATCGCCCGGTGGCTGAGCAGTGGCTACTTTGTGGTGTCTATGTTGATAGCAATTGGCGTGGCCAAGGCATTGCCAAACGCTTGCTGAGCTGTGCCATGGTGGAGTTTCAACAACTCCTTCCGGGCGCCACCATTCATACTTTTGCCTATACGCATCTGCAGTCATTTTATTGCCACCTTGGCTTTGCTAAGTGTGAGCAACTTCCGCCGGCACTACAGCCGCTTTTGTCTAGTTATCTTGGACAAAAACGTCAACTCGTGGCAATGTATTATGTCTAATTAACAACCTCGGCTTTTTATGTTGCGCCTCTGTTTATTGCTGTTGCTCAGCGTTATTTCTTTGTCTATAAGTGCCACCCAAATCTCTCGCCTGTCTCCGGCGGAGGGCTTGTCACAAAGTTACGTCAATACCCTACTGCTTGATAAGCAAGGCTACTTATGGCTATCAACCGAGGGTGGGCTTAATCGATACGATGGCTATCAAGTGCTCGAGGTCAGTGGACCCGATGGCATGTTGGATAAGGTGCAAGTAAATCATATTTATCAAGATAGCCAGCACGGTGTGTGGATAGCCACAGGGCTTTCTGGGTTGTTGCGTTATGACCCGCGCAAAGACGAATACCGCACCTACATTGCCGCGCCGTCATCGGGAGACGAGTTTTTTAATAATTTAGTTTACCGCGTGCTCAGCAAAGACGCCGAGCACATGTGGATTGTGCGCACCAATGACATTGCGGTGTTAAATATCGACTCTGGGGAGCTTAGCAAAGAAGTGTCTTTGCCACTGGATGAAGAAAGTGGCTTTATCCGTGCGGTAAAACAGCACGGCGATATCTTGTTTATTGCCACCTCTGAGCGCTTGTATGGTTACCATTTACCCTCTAAAACATTGCGCGAAATAGAGCACATAGAAGCCCTTGAACACCCTTTTCAAAGCAATGCTAAGTCCTTATTTTTACTCGATGACGACACCTTGCTTTTGGGCACAGTGCAAGGCTTATATGAGCTGGATATCAGTGCACTGCGACAAGACTTTAGTGCCGATGTCAGCTATCAAACCCGTTTAACCTCGCTCAATGTGTGGAAAATGCTTCGAGAAGGGCCAAACACCTTGTTGCTCGGGACCGACAAAGGCTTAGTGTATTATCACCTTGACGACCACAGTGTGGTGCGTGATAAGCGCCTATCCAATAGTGTTTTCTTACCGTCTGATACCAGCGTGATTGATATTGTCCGTGACGGTAATGAAGGCCTGTGGGTGGCCACCAAAGAAGATGGCGCTTTTTATCTCCCTAATCGCACCCTGAGCTTTGATAATGTCAGCGATCTCAGTGTTAAAGGCGAAGGCTTTTCTCATAGCAATATTTGGTCAATGGCGGAGGCGTGTGGCTATTTATGGTTAGCAACCAATGATGGCATCACCCGTTACGACCCGCAAACAAGAGAAACTAAACCGTTTTTAAAGGGCTATTTGGGCGATGAAATTTTATCCGAGTTTATTGTCTGGCGGATTGCTTTGTATAAAGAAAAGCTCTGGCTCATTACCGTCAAAGGCTTATTTGTCTTTGACCCCGTGAGTTATGAAATTACTCGCCCCAAAGTAACTAGGGAAGAAGATAAAGATGTGCTTACAGACTTTGTTAAAGGCGGTGTGTTTTTAGACAATGGTAAGTTGTACTTTGTCAACAGTGACATTGGCATGTTTGTTTACAACATGGACAGCGGTGAACTACGCCACTTAACTAAATCGTTTGAGAACGTTGACCCCTTTTTGACTTATGGCTTTTACCCGCCTTTACCCACCGCACCAGAAAAGCCACTTTATTTTAATGCCGGGGTGTTGTATCAATATGACCCTGAGGCGCAAAAGCTATCGCCAATTTACAAATCACCTCAGGCAAATAAGCATTTAGCGGTGGACGTGACCACCTACACCATAGATAAAAACAATGTACTTTGGCTGGCGCTGTCTTCATTTGGCTTAGTGGGCCTTACGTTAGATGGCTACGAGCCGATTTATAACATTGACCTTAAAGCGCATAAAATCGATACCCTGATGTATGAAATGCGCCAGGATGAAAAAGGCATGATCTGGATGTCTTCGCACAAAGGTATTTGGCGCTTAGACCCAGATAACTTGCACTTACAGCAGTTCACAACTGAGGATGGCATTCTTTCCAATGAGTTCAATGGTGGCGCTTCAGCGCAGCTTTCTGATGGCAGAATAGCCTATGGCATGATTAAAGGGGCGGTGATTTTCTCTCCTGAGCAAAACCGTCCACAAAGGCCGTTGCTCGATAGAGTTAATATTACCAGTGTTGACTTAATCTCTCGCCCCAATCAAGAGGCCGGGTTGAAACAATTTGATCACATTGAACTGGAACATGATGACATTGGTTTAGAAGTGTCCTTCTCTGCCATGGCATTTAGTTATCAAGACCGCATTATTTACGAATATCAAATTTCAGGTGGGCAAAAAATTCTCAGCCGCAATCAAAACCGTGTGATGTTTCCCAAGCTTAACCCCGGGGAATATGAACTAAAAGTTTGGGCTAAGGATCCCCTTACTGGAGATTATACGCCGCCGGCCAAGCTCAGTATTAAGGTTAACTATCCGCTGTGGCGCTCGCCTGCAGCGATAGCGGGGTATGTGTTTTTATTGTTATTGATTTTATCCATTTGGAGCTATCGTAAGCATCGTGTTGAGCAACTGATTTTAGCCGCTCACCGTGCCACGCAAGACCGCGAAGCCCGCCTAAAAATGGCCTTAGAAGGCAGTAACTCTGGAGTTTGGGAGTGGCATGCTGGCAGTACGTTAATCTATCAGCCGCGTCTGGTTTCTGAGCTTAATTACGACATGGAAAGCGTGAGCCTAGATGACTATCTACACAAAGTTCATCCAGCCGATCGGGCTATGTTCCGGTTGCAATGGTTAGAGTTTGTCACCACCGACAAAGGCTTTATCGACTGCACTTACCGGCTTCGCGATAAGCAAGGGCAGTGGCGCTGGTACAAAGACTTTGGCAAGGTATTGGAATGGCATGGCGGGGTGCCAACGCAGGTAGCCGGCACGTACACCAACTTAACCCGAGAGCGTTTGTTTGAAGAGCGCGCCTCGTTATTTGGCGCGGCATTTGAACAAACCCGAGATTGGGTGATGATCCTCGATAAGCGCTTACGTATTCAAGCCTGTAACCGGGCACTACAAAACGCCTTTAACATTGCGTCTGTTCCGCGCTCAAGCACCTCAGTGACGCTAGGGTTATCCACACAACAGCGCATGGCCTATATTCGCAAAACCTTGGCGTTAAAAGTACATCAGCACTTTAGCGCTGAGGAAGTGATCACTTTACCAAATCAAGAGCAAAGAACGGTACTGGTGAAAATTAGCGCGGTGGCTAATAACCAAAATGAACTGCACAGCTATGTAGTAGTGCTAACCGACATCAGTCAACAACGTGAACCGTCACAGCACAGCCATTAGTGTGCTGTGACGTTACAGTTTTTTACCGCAATGGCGGCAGTACATATGATGCACTCGTTGGCTGGTCATAAGCTTAATCGCTTGGTTCGCTTCCAAAGGGCTGAGGCCAAGTTCAATGCGCAGTGCTTCTAAGTGTTGTCGCTCATTTTCGTCCACTTCACCATCGACGAGGGCATGTAAAATGGCCTCATTAAAGGCATCGCGGCGTTTACGTAACTGCTCGGCAAAGCTTGAGGCCAGCAAACCGGTGGGAATGGCCACCATGCCCATGCTCAGTAAGGTGATCAAACCACCAAAAAATTGCCCTAATGGCGTAACAGGAACAGAGTCACCATAACCGACCGTTGTCAGCGTTGCCATGGCCCACCACATGGCTTTCGGTATGGAGCCAAATTTATCAGGTTGAATGTCGTGTTCAATCAAATAAATCCCGCAAGAGGCCATGATCAACACCACACTCATGATAAAAAAGGCCGCCAACAAAGAGCTCGACTCTTCTTTAAATGCCGCGAGCAACAATTGCATTGCGCGAGAGTAACGCGTCAGTTTGAAAATCCGCAATAACCGAATAACCCGTAAGAAGCGCAGGTCAAAGGTAATAAATGCCATTAGGATAGTGGGCAAAATGGCGATTAAATCAATCACTGCCAGTGGCGAAGTGGCGTATTTGAGGCGTTTTTTCCAATTAGGTTGCTTGAGCTGGGCATATTCAATTTTATCAACACAACACCATAAACGCAGTACATACTCGAGGGCGAAAATGCTGACACTGATTATTTCGAGGCGCAGAAAGTGGCTATGATATGTTTGCGATAAGGCTTTTTCTGACTCTAAAACAATAGCAATGACATTGGCCAAGATCAGTAAAATTAGAAATATATCCACGGCGCGCCCTAGGCGTTGATATTGCCCAGTTTCTTCAAGTACTGCAGCCACTTTTTCTCTTAGGTGAAGCGACATCGCCAATTTAATTCCTTTATTGTTTTTTATCTAAGTGTAACACCATTTCGATGGTGCCTTCTTCAAAGTCCCGAGAAACCGTAAAACCAAGGCTTTTTGCCAGTCCTATCATGCCACTATTCTCTGGTAAGGTGATCCCCTCAATGGTAGCAACGCCTTGTTTTTGACAGTGCTTAATGGCCGCTTGCATGAGTATTTTTCCAAGCCCCAAGCCTTGGCAATCGGAGCGCACCACCACGGCAAATTCCGCTACTTGGTTATCTGGATCCATCAGTACTCGCGACACTCCCAAGGTTTGATAACTGGATTTGTTGGGCACGGTAACAATAAATGCCATCTCTCGGTCGTAATCAATTTGGGTCATTTTCGCCAGTTGGTCGTGATTAAACTGTGGCAGCTCACCAAAAAAGCGCCGATACCTGTCTTCTTTGCTGAGTGACTGATCAAACTCCTGGTGGGCGCGCTCATCTTCTGGTCGAATGGGCCTTAATGTTGCCGCTCGGCCATCTTTCAGGGTTACTGTGGTTACCAGCTCTCTGGGATAGGGGCGAATAGCAAGGCGCTTTCTGCCTGGGGTGGGCTGGTAGCGTTTCAGGGTGATATTAGCATCCAATACTTGGAACTGTCCGGCACAGGCTAAAATGGGGTTGAGTTCGATTTCATAAATATCACTTTGGTCTACCACCATCTGCGACAATCGCGTTAATAAGGCACAAAGACGGTATTTGTCGACCTTTTCAGGTAATGCCCGCTCTTTGATCACGCCTTTATCATGAGCCGCGGCGATCAGGTATTTGGCCAGGTTCATATTCAGCGGCGGCAGCGCCACGGCGGCATTGGAAAAGTTTAACCCAGTGCCAGCTTCCCCAAGCAAGATGACCGGGCCAACTTCTGGCTCGGTTTTCACCGCGATCCTCAGCTCTTGACCGCCAGCACGTTTGGCCATGCGCTGTAATGAAAAGCCTTCAATCTCAGCGTCAGGGGCGTTATTACGCACCCGTAATAGCATCGCAAACGCGGTTTGTTCGACCTCTTCAGCGTCGTTTAAATTCAATACCACACCGCCGACTTCTGACTTCGAGGGAATATCATGGCTGATAAGTTTAAGCGCCACAGGAAAGCCCATTTCCTCAGCCTGCTCTTTGGCTTCTGAGGGAGTCAGTGCCACCTCGGTGGCGATACAATCGATATCGTAATAATCTAAGATGGTTCGGGCTAAATGGGTCGATAACTGCGAGGCACCTTGGTCTAAGTATTGGTTGATCAGTGCTTTGGTTTGCTTATGCTGCAACTGAGTTTCATCACTGTAAGACTCGGGAGTTTGCGTGAGGTGCTTTTGGTTGCGGCGGTAACTGACCAAGTGCATAAAGGCGCTGACAGCCCCTTCAGGAGTGCGGTACGTGGGGATTTGGGCGTTGGCGCATACTAATCTAGCATCGTAGGCTGCCTCTTCACCCATAAAATTAGTCATCACGTAGGGCCGTGACATTTTTGGGATTTTACTCAAGGTATCGGCCACGATATTGGCGTAGGCAGTACTTGGCGCCAGTGCCGAGGGGGTGTGAATAATGAGTAAGTTTTTTACTTCCGGCGCTTTCAGTAATATTTCCAAAGCCTGTTGGTAACGCTTAGGTGACGAGTCGCCAAAAATATCAACGGGGTTACAAGCGTGATCGGTTTGTGGAATTAAGTCGCTCAAGGCTTGCTTGGTTTGCTCACTGAGTACCGCCAGCTTACCGGAATTTTGTAACAGGGTATCCACTGCCATCACCCCAGGGCCACCGCCATTAGTTAAGATGGTCAACTGCTCCACTTGCAGCAGTTTGGGGTGCAATGACAGGGTTTGGGTGGCAGCAAATAACTCACTTAACGAGTTTACTCGCAGCATCCCCGCGCGTTGGAAAATGGCGTCATACACCGCATCGTCGGAACTATTACCGCCGGTATGGTTGAGCGCAGCCAGCGCGCCCGCTTTGGTTTTTCCGGTTTTGATGGCGATCACCGGTTTACTAAATGCGGCAGCACGGGCGGCGGAGATAAATGCCCGCACGTCATCGATGTTGTCGATGTAGAGCAAGATGGCTTGGGTTTTGGCGTCACGACCTAAGAAATCGAGCAGTTCGTCAAAGTCGATATCAAGACAATCGCCCACAGAAACAAAGTAGGAAAAGCCAATTTTACGTTGTTGTGCCCAGTCTAAAATGGTTGAGCACACCGCCGCCGACTGAGATACAAAAGCGAGCTTACCGGGATTGGCAACGGTGTGAGAAAAGCTGGCATTAACACCTAAGTGGGGGATCAATAACCCTAGGCAGTTGGGGCCCAGTAAGGTCACTTTGGCCTCAAGAGCGTGCAGCTTTAACTGCTGCTTTTGCGGATTATCTAAGCCGGCAGCAATAATAATGGCATGGCGACAGCCAAGCGTTCCCAGTTCGGTAATAATGTCGGTTAAGGTATTTTTGTTGGTGCAGATCACCGCTAGGTCTGGCACTTTTGGCAGTTGCTTAATGCTGTGGTAGGCCAATACCCCATGAACCGCTGTGTGTTTTGGGCTAACTGGCATAATCGGCCCTTTAAAACCGCCTTGCAGTAAGTTTCGCATGACAATAAACCCGGCGCGGTCGGGGTTATTCGACGCACCAATAACGGCAATGGATGTGGGGTTAAAAAACTGGCTTATGCGCTTTACACTCATGCTTGGTCCTTGATTCAGCCGCAGCTCATATTCTCCACTCTACCATTTTGCTGATAGTTTTCGAGCGTAATTCAGGTAGACTTTGATCTATATTCTATTCACAGCGGCTATAAGGACTCCGTATGTCGACATTTAACAAATACATCGCCCCCGCAGCACTACTAGCGGTGGCCGTGGTGACCAGTGCTTGGCTGGTAAAAGACACCATTTTAGAAGTAAAAAGCATGGAACGCAGCGTACGAGTAAAAGGCTTGGCTGAGCAAGAGGTGAAAGCCGACACGGTAATTTGGCCGGTGTTTTACCGCGATGCTGATAACGACTTAGAGGCGCTGGTGGAACGCATTGAGAGCAAAAATTCGGCGATCCGTGCGTTTTTAACCTTACACGGCTTTGCCAGCGAGGAGTTGTCTGTCTCTGCCCCTTCGATTACCGACAAGTACGCCCAAGAATATGGTCAAAACGCTCAAGGCTTTCGCTATGTCGCCAAATCTGGGGTAACGGTATACAGCAACAGCCCTGACAAGGTTGCCCAAGCCTTAAGTAAGCTTAATGAGTTGGCAAAGCAGGGCATTGCCATTACTAAAGACGATTATCAAAACCGCGTTGAATACCTGTTTACTGGGCTCAACGACATCAAACCACAAATGGTGCAAGAGGCGACGCAAAAGGCTCGCGAGGTGGCGGTTAAGTTTGCTAAAGACTCGGATTCGGTACTAGGAAAAATTAAATCGGCACGCCAAGGGCAGTTTAGTATTCGTGACCGCGATAGCAATACCCCGCAAATTAAGATTGTGCGAGTAGTGACCAGCGTCGAGTATTACCTGTCGGATTAATGTAGCAAAGTCGCTTCGGCAACTGTCTTTCATTGCGCTTCCCCTTGCTTTAATGGCCAATACTTGTGGTGCTAATAAGGTAGGGGGGGATTAGATAGTTATTCGTGCTTACTGCTATTTGCCAGCCAGTGCATGATATTAAGCAAAAAGGCTTCATTTTGCTTTGCACCGGGCGATCTTAATCCGTGCTTTTTTCCTGTATTTTTAATCAGCTGCGATGAGAACATCATCCCCTCAGAAAAAACCGCTACGCGTCCTGCGCCAAGCTCTAGTATTGCGCCCTGACTCCACCCCTTCATGGATATTCTTGGTGTCTCTGCGCTGATTTGAAATGGCCGAGCAGGCTCTGCTGACACCACGCCGTCACCTAAACGCAATAAAGACACGGCTTCCGCTGGTGCTTTAAAGGCTGAGCCACCAAACGACTTTACTTGATGTATTTGCGATGCAGTCGAGTCCATTGCTTGGAAAGTAAGAGGCGTAAGGGCGTTATTGTCAGTCTTGGTGTTGCTGTAAGTGAGCGGGTGTTCGGCAAGAGATTGGTTCTCTTTTTTGAACGTTACGCTTGGCACGTGGCCATTACTAAACTGAAACCCCAAAGCTTCGGCCAGATTAGCAATCACTTTGGGAAAAGGAGTATGATCAGCGACTAAAAAAAGCGCGCCGCCCTCTAGTATCCAACTTTTTAATGTGGCCACTTCATGTTGCGTAAGTGCTTGACCATAAGGTGGCAGCCAATCGCTTCTGTCTCTGTCTAGGGCGTTTGCAATGACGACAATATCAGCGTGATTCAGTTGCGCTGCCGTCAATTTGCCTTTATTTGCCTTGACCCTAAAGCCGTCACTGATGAGCACTTGCGCAAAGGGCTGGTATCTATCACCTGCGGTGAGAAAGTTGTTATGGCCTTCATCGACCAACACCACGGGGCCGGTGTTGGGGGCAAAATAAGCCACTCTTTGCTGTGGCATAAAGTCAGGGTCGGCTTGTTGAGGGGACTCTGAACAGGCTGTGAATAGTAGTGCTAAGGCAACCGCCACTAGGCTCTTCAGTGTTTTCATAGGCCGCATCTTGTATTTTTTATTGCTTGTTTATTAATAGCTCGCCGTCAATGGCGATAAACTCGCTGGCCGCTCGCGTCAATGAGGCGGCGGTCAGTTGCGGTACGCCGTAGACTTCGACGCGAGTGTGGTATTTTTCTCTAAGCTTAGTGGCGAGAATATCAAAGTCGCCATCGCCGCTGACCAGCACGATAACATCACTGTGCGCCGCCGCTTCCATGGCGTCTATGGTGATCCCGACATCCCAATCGCATTTAGCGGAGCCATCACTGCGTTGAATGTAAGGTTTTAATTTTACCTCAAAGCCAATGGCGCGAAGAATGTTCTGAAATTGTCGCTGTTTATCATCGCCGCGATCGCTGGAATAAGCGATGGCTTTATGAATCGTGCGGTTGTGGGTTACTTGACGCCAAAACGCATTGTAGTCAAAGCCGCAACCATAGGCCTGCTTAGTGGTGTAATAGACGTTTTGGGCATCAACTAAGATGGTAACGCTTTGCATAATATGCTCTCTGACGTTTGGAGGTCACTGGGGTAACCGTTTTATTGCTTACTATTTTAACTTAGCATTTTGCTGTGATGTTTCACTGTTAGCGTTACAGCAATTGCTCAGCGATGTGGTTAAGTAGCGTTAATTCGCGGCGAACTGACTGACCTTTGTTGTTGGGGTCGGCCAACTTTTGCTGATTATGAGCAATGGCGTCGCTGAGTTTCATCCACACCGGCTTCATACCATTGGCCTGTTCATAGGCTTCCATTTCTGGGGCGCTAAACTCACCACAAATTTCACAAACAAAACAGTGTGAAACGATATGAACATTATCAAAGTCGTTTTTATACCAAGGGCGGTATTCCTCATAACAGCCAAACTCGGTGATGGTTAACAGGTTCTTAGCACCGGTTTCTTCTTTAAGCTCACGCTCTAGCGCCTGAGGTAGTGACTCTCCGGCATCAACACCGCCGCCCGGCAGGGTGTAATCGTCATAACGCGCGGTATAGAGTAACAAAATTTCATCGCCGCGTAACACAATCGCGCGGGTGGTTTCTCGGGTAAAACAGCTGCCAGCAGGTGGGCTGACGGCAGTCGGATTTAAGTTCTGCATGGTTTAACTACAACAACAGCGCCACGACGTGCGTGGCGCTTTTAATAACGGATGTGGTTATGGTATCAGAACGGCGCCGGATACGCTTTAAATACGGTATCTATTTCCGCCAGTGCTTCTGGGCAAAGGGGCCGCTCGAATGCTTGGATATTTTCTTTTAACTGCGCCATGGAGGTGGCACCAATAATGGTGGAAGTGACGCCTTCAACTTGGTCACACCATGCCAACGCCAGTTGCGCTGCCGTTAAGTCAAACTCGTGGGCAATTTCTTGGTACTTGGCCACCGCCTCTTGTGCCAGTTGGGTGTCTCTGAATAACCCTTGACGTTGTACTAATGTCCAACGGCTGCCTTCAGGTCGTGCGCCGCCTAAATACTTACCACTGAGCATGCCACTGGCAAGTGGCGACCAAGGTAAATAAGCGATGTCTTCGTGCTTACATTGCTCAATCAGATAAGGCCAGTCTTTGGCGTGGAGCAAGCTAAACTCATTTTGAATCGCCACTGGCTTAGACAGGTTGTGTTGCTGAGCCAGGCTTAGGTAAGTTTGAATCCCCCAAGGAGTATCGTCCGATAACCCCCAGTGGCGAATCTTTCCTGCTTTAATGCACTTCTCTAGGCCTTGCAGAATATCGAGCATGCCCTCGCGCTCTGCAGTGCTGTCTACTTCGTTGATGGCGAGCATGCCTGGCCACTGTTTACCAAAGTGCGGAGAAGTGCGGTTGGGCCAATGCAGTTGATACAGGTCGATGTAATCGCTTTGTAAGCGAGTAAGTGAGTCGTCTACGGCTTTGACTACCGCGTCTCCTGTGATGGGGCCGCCATTGCGGATCCAAGGCAGACCATTACCGGCAATTTTAGTGGCAATCACCAACTGCTCACGCTTTTCTTGATGGCGACTGAGCCAATTGCCGATGATTTCCTCGGTTTTACCATAGGTCTCAGGGGCGGGCGGAACCGCATACATTTCCGCGGTATCGATAAAGTTGATGCCGCGACTTAAGGCATAGTTGATCTGCTCATCGGCGTCATGTTGATTGTTTTGCACGCCCCAAGTCATGCTTCCTAAGCAAATCCGTGAAACCTCTAGCGGGCTACTACCGAGTCGTGAATACTTCATGCAGGCTCCTGATGAAAATGGACAAAAAAGAATTGGGTGAGTTGTGCCTTTTGCCCCAAAAGGGCCATGGCTACAACCTGTACAGCATGTATAACACCCTCTAACTAAAAGCATTATGGCTGCTTTATCACCGTTGATGCAACTCTATGCGGTAACTCTATTAGCTTAACGTATGGTGCTGGGTTTTGCGTGGTCATTATTGCATCAAGAGTAAATATAGCGCATACTAAATACTGTTTATTTACACAGTGTTTGATATGCGTAAGTTTGTACATATTGATATGGACGCCTTTTACGCCTCGGTAGAGATGCGTGATAACCCAGAGCTTGCCAAGGTGCCCATGGCCATCGGTGGCAATAGCCATCGCGGAGTGCTGTCTACGGCAAATTACATTGCTCGGCAGTATGGCGTGCGCTCAGCGATGTCGAACTATCAGGCAAAAAAGCTCTGTCCCCAGCTGGTTATCGTGCCGGGAAGAATGGGGCTGTACAAAGAGATTTCTCGCCAGATCAGGGGGGTTTTTGCAAAGTATACGGAGCTTATCGAACCGCTGTCGTTAGATGAAGCCTACCTCGATGTTACCGACTGCCAAGCCTGTAATGGCAGTGCCACCCTAATTGCAGAGCAGATCCGCCGCGAAATTCATCAACAAACTGGCCTCACGGCATCGGCAGGCATTGCGCCAATCAAGTTTTTAGCTAAAATCGCCAGCGATGAAAATAAGCCGAATGGTCAGTGTGTGATCACGCCGGATCAGGTGGCGGATTTTATTGATAACCTGCCGCTGAAAAAAATTCCTGGCGTGGGTAAGGTGACGCAGCAAAAGCTCTTGGCAATGGGGTTAGAATATGGTCGCGATGTTAAAGCCCTAAACGAAATGCAGTTGCGTAAATCCTTTGGCAAGTTTGGTGCAGTATTATGGCGGCGCTGCCAAGGCGTAGATGAGCGCGGTGTTGAAGTAGACCGAGTGCGCAAGTCGGTGGGCGTAGAAAGCACCTTTTCCGAGGACATCAGCGAGCCGGAGACGTTAAAGCAAATCATCGCAAATAAGCTCTTACCTGAACTCACTCGGCGCGCAGAGCCATTCCAACAGCGTGGCTTTCATAAGCTGGGTGTTAAGGTTAAATTTTATGACTTCAGCCAAACCACCAAAGAATGTCAATATCAGCAACTGGATTTGCAGGTGTTTGAAACTCTGTTACTCGAAGCACTTGCCCGGCATAAATACAAGCCCGTTAGGTTGGTAGGGTTGCATATTGGCTTAAATGAACAGCCCCACGATCATACCCAGCTAGGTTTATTTGATTAATACTCGCCTGAAATAAGCGAGTTGGTATCTCCCTCCTCTAGAAATCTTTCACTACCCTAGACTAAAAGATAACTGCAATTTAAAAAAACTATGCTAGCTTCGAGTGGCAAGTGTGTTTAAAACAACAACAAGAGGAAAGCGTAATGCAATCCATAATGATCGTGCTTTTTGGCATTATCGGCATGTTATTTGGGTGGTTTGTTTACTCCAAATTCATTGCCGAGAAAATATTTAAAATGGATGACAACTTCGTCACCCCGGCTCACGAGCTGGAAGATGGCGTCGATTATGTGCCTACCAACAAGGTGGTACTGTGGGGGCATCACTTTACTTCAGTCGCAGGCGCAGCGCCTATTGTTGGTCCTGCTATTGCGGTGTATTGGGGCTGGGTGCCTGCCGTACTTTGGGTGGTGATTGGTACTATTTTCTTCGCCGGTGTGCATGACATGGGGGCGTTGTGGGCCAGTGCCCGACACAAAGGCAAATCCATGGGGGCGCTGTCTGAAAGTGTTATCGGTAAACGCACGCGCTCTTTATTTATGATTGTGGTTTTCCTGGTGTTGCTGATGGTGAACGCCGTGTTTGGCGTGGTGATTGCCAACTCCTTTGTGGGTAACCCCGAAGCGGTTTTCCCAGCTTGGTCTGCCATTGTTGTGGCGCTGGTGATAGGCCAGCTATTAAAGCGTAAAGTGCCGCTAATTCCACTGTGTATTATTGGCGTGTTTATCCTTTATGCCTCGATTTACGTGGGCAGTGGTATGCCACTGAGCTTGCCGTCGGAAATGTTTGGCCTAGGCGATAAAGCCAATTGGATCATTATTCTGTTCATCTATGCGGCGGTGGCCTCGTTACTGCCGGTGTGGATGCTATTACAGCCTCGTGACTTTATTAATGGCATGCAGCTGCTGGTTGGGTTAGTGCTCTTGTATGGTGCGGTGTTTGTCGTCATGCCAGACATTACCGCGCCGGCATTTAATACGCAAACCGTTGAAAACACACCCAGTATCATTCCGCTGTTGTTTGTTACCATCGCTTGTGGTGCGGTGTCAGGCTTCCACGGGATTGTTTCTTCAGGCACCAGCTCGAAGCAGCTTAACAAAGAAACCGATGGCCGTTTTGTGGGTTACTTAGGTGCGGTAGGTGAAGGCTCGTTAGCTCTAATCACTTTGGTTGCCGTCAGTGGTGTGATGCTGGCGGTTTCTCCAGAGCAGTGGCATGAAATATACAGTCACTTAGGTGCCGGCAGTGTGGCAGCCTTTGTCGATGGTGGCTCGAACTTGATCAGCACAGGTTGGGGGATCCCAGTGGAAATTGCCTCGACTTTATTGGCGGTGATGGTGGTGTTGTTTGCTGGCACAACCATGGACTCTGGGGTGCGTTTGCAGCGCTACATTATTCAAGAGTGGGGTGAGATTTATAACATCAAGGCGCTTGGTAATGGCATTGTTGCCACTTTATTAGCGGTAGGCTGCTGCTTGCTGTTGGCCTTTGGTGCCGGTGGTGCTTCCGGCAGTGGCGGCATGGTGATTTGGCCGCTGTTTGGCTCAACCAATCAAATTTTGGCCAGTCTAACCTTATTGGTTATCTCGGTGTATTTAATAAAATTGGGGCGTCCGGCCCGTTACACCTTAGTGCCGATGGTGTTTGTTTTGGTGATGGCGTTTTTTGCCGGGATCATTAAGCTCGGTGAGTATTATCAGCAAGGCAATTGGCTGTTGGTGGTGCTCGATGTCATTGTCTTAGTGGTGAGTGTGTTGGTGATGCTTGAAGCTTGGTCGGTGATAAACAAAACCAAAGCGAGCCCTGAAAAAAGCCAAGATATCTCCTAGAGCCCTTGGAAGTTCAGGGGAAATCCCCTATAGTCGGCCCTAATTCTAAAAATAGAAAAGGGCCGTTTATGTCTTTTCCAGTCGCATTACCGAGTAATGAACTTTTCAATAATGATGCCGACGCCATTGTCGTTATCACCCATGACATCAATCACCTTGGCAATTCTACTCTCGATGAGGTTGCCGCTCCTTATATTGCCGTAGATGCACGCATTGCCCAAAAAACCACTTTGTTGGTTTCTGAACAAGTACCTGGCAAGCGTTTAGTGATTGCACCTACTGGGCCTGTAGACAGAGATTACGATGACGTAAGACGCTTTTTCGAGGCGGCGAAAGCGGGCGTTTTAGAAGCCAAAGCAGCCGGCGCAGTAAAACCTTTACTTGTTGTGGCTAATGCCCCAAGCGATTCGCGCTATGAAAATGCTTTAGCGGTGAGCTTTTTAGGTGCTTGCCAAGGCCTTTGGCAACCTCTTGAAGCACGAGAATATCGTGGTGAAGAGATTGAGCCAATTAGCAGTATTTATTTATTCTCGGCAACAGAGCAAACCTGCCAACAGTTAACGGCCATTTCTGCTGGTCAATATGCGGCACGTGACCTTTGTGGTACGGAACCTGAGCGTATGGCTCCACCGCGCTTTGCCGATTACTGCGTTGAGTTATTTAAAGACTCTGCGGTGAATGTGGAAGTGGTGGCCGACCGTAAAACCATTGATGAGCAGTACCCGCTGCTAAGTACCGTTGCTCGCGCTTCTTATGCGGTTGAGCGCCATCACCCACGGGTGGTAAAAATGGCTTATGAGCCAGAAGGTGAAGTTGAACGCACCTTGATTTTTGTTGGTAAGGGCTTGGTGTATGACACCGGTGGTGCCGACTTAAAAGTAGGTGGCTTTATGGCAGGCATGAGCCGCGATAAAGGTGGTGCGGCATCGGTGGTTGGCTTTATGGAAGCGGTGGCAAAATACCAGCCGAAGGGCGTTAAAGTCATTGCTTACTTAGCCGTAGTACGCAATTCAATTGGCTCTGACTGTTTTGTGCCCGATGAAATTATTGCCGGTCGTGAAGGCGTACGGGTGCGCATTGGTAATACCGATGCCGAAGGGCGTCTTGCCATGGGCGACTTACTCAGTGAAGCCAAAGACTTAGCGCTGGGTGAGAAAAATCCAGAGCTATTCACGGTTGCCACACTAACGGGGCACGCTGCCCGTGCTATGGGTCCTTACAGCGCGTATGTTGAAAATGGTCCGGCTCGAGCGGCCAAAGTCTCGCGTCAAATCGCTGACTTGGGTGACCTGTGGGCAGATTGCGCTGAGGTGTCTCGCAGTCGTCGTGAAGACTATGACTTTATCCAGCCGCGTACCTTGGCTGACGATGTGCTATCGAGCAACAATGCCGCGTCTGCAGTGACAGCTCGTGGTCACCAGTTCCCAATGGCGTTCTTAGCGATTGTGGGTGGTTTAGATAAGCACGGTTGTAATGCTGAGCAGCCGCTACCTTATGTGCATATGGATATTGCAGGGAGTGGAGTTGAAGGGGGTGATTGGCAGCATGGTAAGCCGACCGCCGCGACCGTGGCGAGCTTGTTTGCGCGTTATTGTATTTAAGCTTTTGGTTTGTTTGTAGAAAGGGAAGCGCTTTGCTTCCCTTCATTAGTTATTGGTGTATGTTGTGGCTGACAAATCCTAAAAAGAAAAAGCTTTCCTTCCAAGTTATTTCCCCTTAGAGGAAGATTCCGACAGTGCTATTTTTTCAAAAATGGGACTAATAAGCTGATTACCAAGAAAGTTTAAGTGGTTATTATCTGAGTAATATGGGTATCCATTCTTTGAAGCATAGCAAAACTGTTTATCACACAAGTATTTTGTAGGATCCACAATTTTTACCCCACACCGCTTACTGGCTTCATCTTGCATTTCCCAGATAAACACATTGCGCTTGTAATAGTCGTATATGCTAATTTTTATATCATCATCAGCCTTTTTAAATAACCTATTTCGCATTAAAACGTTTGAGGTATGTACTATAACTTCGGGTATAGGTCGGGTGAGAAATACGTTATTTGATTTTCTCTTAATTTTGCATACGGTATCAATGTATCTTGTTTTTAGTTTTTCCAAATAATCATCAGTGAAAGTATTCGTTTGAAGTCCACCTTTAAAAAACACAACTGGCAAGCCCCAATAAGGTTCTTTTCCCTGCTCATTTGGACCATGGAAGTAATACGGCAACCTATTAATAATCACAACCGTTTTAAACTGCTTTTTTTTCAGTATTTGCTGAACGAAGCTTGAACATGCATTTTTATTCTTTGACTCCATACCGAAGTCTGTATAGCTCACTCCTTCTATCATTGGGCAGCCTGGCTGATTATAGGTTGAAAAAGTTAACTTGTGTCGCTCTACTACTTGTTTGAGGTAAGCGCTCGACACAGCAGCATGAGAGTCACCAAGTAATACAATATCACCATCCATTGCCGAGTTGCTTTTTGGTTGTGGCTTCGCTTGCTTCTGAACACTCACTACTTTTTGTATTTCAGGATCGGCCAGTCTCCAATGATAATTGTTAAACTTTATGCTTGCAGCAAAAGAGCTTAAAAGTAGACATAAGAAGGCAATAATGAATAATTCGCTTTTTATGGAACGGCTCGACAATATCTTTCTGGAAGGTATTTCCACTAATTTATATGAGTAATGTGCTATTAGAATACATAATAATACACTCCCATAAACCCATGCCGAGTCATGCTGAAGGTTTGCAAAATATAATGCAACAACAAAAGGCCAATGCCAAAGGTAAAGTGAGTAAGAACGTTCACCGAGCCATTGAGCAACAGAGTTATTTGTAAATATGCATTTTTCTTTTTGGGACAGAATAATTAAGCAAGTTCCTAAAGTTGGAGCAATAGCCCAATAACTTGGCCATGTGAAACTTTCATCTATAAAAAGAAAGCTAATAATAATAAGTAACCAGCCAAGCCAGTATAACTTGTTGCTTCGCATTTTTAATTGGTTATATTGTTTTATCACCATGAAGACTAACCCCCCAGCGGCCAACTCCCAGATACGAGTCGGGAGCAGGTAAAAAGCAGCGGATGGATCTCTCTTGGAAATTATTAAGTTTAAAAAAAAAGAAATTAGAAACAGAAAAAATATGCTAATAGTTAACGCTTTACTACCTTGCCATTTTTTATTAACTAAGGTTAAAAATATTGGGAAGAGAATATAAAACTGAGCCTCTATCCCTAGTGACCAGGTATGCAATAACCATTTGTCTTCTGCTATGGAATCAAAATACCCTGCTGATTTATAAAACAAGATATTACTCAGAGAGTTTACTGCAAAAATAGATTGCAACCCCAAAGATTTGTAATCATAGGTTGGTAACCAGAACCAACCTAAGGCAAGTAAAAAAATAAGAACAACAAACAATGCTGGCAGAATTCTTCTTGCCCTTGCCATATAAAAATTCCAGATCGAGAAGTTTCCTCGCTCATTTTCATTAACAATAATTGCAGTCATTAAATAGCCTGAAATGACAAAGAAAATATCTACTCCAACAAAACCACCATGCAAGCCGAAAAAGTCGAAATGGTATAGCAAAACAGCTAGAACAGCCCAAGCACGGAGGCCGTTAATATCCCTGCGAAAGCTAATCTTAGAATGGAAAGTTGAATGCATGGCTTAAGTTCCTTAGTAAAGTAACAAAATGATATATGAAAAAAGTGTGTATTTCATTTGTGTTCATTCGCAGAACAAGCTGGTAACTTCTATTTTTTGAAAATTAACTAGAGTAGAAGGTTTATGAGAAACAAGTATCTCCAAACGCTTAATCTAAGTGTGAGCATAATTTGGTGTCAATTGAAGATGTTTAAATATCTAAGTGCCCGTCAATAAGTAGCTAATCTTGGCACTATTTCAGTTCAGGTATTGACTGTCTTAAACGCTCGCTCGTGTGACTTCCTAAGTCTGACACTGTACATTTATGTTAAGTACTAGACAGGAGAATGCTAGTTTCACTGTTAAGTACGCCGTCGGTTTCTCTTATCTGCCGCAGTACCCCGTCAAAGTCGCTGAGGTTGGCTGCCTGAATTTCGGCGACTAGATCCCATTTGCCGTTGGTGGTGTGGACTTTTTTTAGTTCTGCAATGCCACGTAGGGCGCTTATCACTTGAGTGGTGGATTTGCCTGTTACTTCTATCATCATGATGGCGTTCACTAGATCTGCGCCGATGTGTTCGTGCACTCGTACGGTAAAGCCTTGAATGGCGCCACTGGAGATTAACCTATCGAGGCGGTTTTGCACTGTGCCACGGGATACATTGAGGGTTTTAGCTAAAGTGGCAATGGGCGCTCGGCCATCTTTTCTCAGTTCTGCAAGCAGGGCTTGGTCGAGGTTGTCGTAGAGGTAAGGCGTCATAAGCAAATAGGCCAATGTTATTCATATTGCTTAAAACAGCTTATCATTATGCTAAAAATTTGCACGTTTTGTATAAGTATTTGCCATTTTAATTGACGTCTTGTCTAGCTAGACTGATAGTTAATGACAACACAGTAATGGTAAGCAAGCTAATGACAAGCGCAGTACAAGCTCCTAATGCGGTGGTGATGATCCGTCCCCATCACTTTATTTCTAACCCACAAACCATGCAGGATAATGCCTTTCAGCAGCATTGTAGCGACATGCACCCAAGCCAACGAGCCTACATGGAAGTGACACAAGCGGTGCAGCAGCTGGAGCTGCAGGGCGTTAAGGTGCATTTGTTTGAAGACATGACCACAGCGACTCCCGATTCGGTGTTTCCCAATAACTGGTTTTCTACCCACAGCGATGGTCAACTTATTACCTATCCTATGTATGCGCCTAATCGGCGACTGGAAATACGCCAAGATATTATCGACTTCTTAGCGGCCAACTACCAAATGACTCAGCATCATGACTTTAGCCATCTAGTGGCGCAAGAGTTGTTTTTAGAGGGCACAGGTTCTATGGTGATTGATCATGCTCATGGTGTGGCTTACGCAGTGGAGTCTAAACGCACCAACCGCGAGCTGGTGGCGCGCATTTGCCAACAGCTGGGATTAGATGCCATGGTATTCAATGCCTTTGATGATAATAACATGCCGGTTTATCACACCAATGTACTTATGTGTGTAGCCACAGAGTTTGTCATGCTATGTTTGGATATGGTGCCGGCCTCACAACAAGGCGAGCTGTTGGCGCAGTTTGAACAAAACGGCTTGCAAGGGATTAACTTGTCAGTGGCGCAAATTAAGCAGTTTTGTGGCAACGCCATTGAACTACAGGGCAGCTCTGGGCGGGTGTTGGCGCTTTCAACTACGGCCTTTGCGGCCTTAGGCGAAGCACAAAAAGCGCAAATCTCGGCAAGCGCTAAACTAGTAGCCATTGATATTCCGACCATAGAGTCGGCTGGTGGCTCAGTGCGCTGCATGATAGCAGGCATTCATTTACCACAAAAATAAATGGCACCAGCCATAATAACAATCATAACAACAGGAACTGCCTATGTTTGATACCGCAGTTAAGGCCATTAATGGCTTACTTTGGGGAGATGGACAGCTACTGATCTATATCCTTTTATTTGCCGGGTTTTGGTTTTCAATTCGGCTTAAAGTAATACAGATCCGTCAGTTTGCTCATATGTTTAGCTTACTGAAAAGCAGTAGCAGTCACGATAAAAATAGTATTAGCTCGTTTCAAGCCTTGTGTACCGGGCTTTCGGCACGAGTAGGAACGGGTAACCTTGCGGGGGTCGCAGTGGCTATCTCGTTAGGTGGCAGTGGCGCGGTGTTCTGGATGTGGATGATTGCCATTTTAGGTATGGCCACGGGCTTTGCCGAAAGTGTGCTAGGTCAGGTATATAAGGTGCGCGACAGCCAAGGCGAGTTTCGCGGCGGCCCAGCTTATTATATTCAACTTGGTCTTGGTAGCCGTTGGTTGGCGGTGTGCTTTGCGTTTTGTTTGTTCCTCGGCTATGGCTTTACCTTCAGTGCCATGCAAACCAACACCATCACCGACGCTCTGAACTACGCGTTTGCTATTCCCACCCATTATTCTGGTATTGTCATTACGCTGCTGGCCGGCTCAATCATACTAGGTGGCTTTAAAGCCATTGCTCGCTTTGCTGAGCGTATCGTGCCCATTATGGGCTTGGTTTTTGTGGTGGCCGCGGTGATTATTGCCATAATTAATTACGCTAAGCTTCCAGCCATGTTGGAGGACATCTTACTCAGTGCTTTTGGCTTACAAGAGGCTGGCGCAGGCGCGCTGGGGGCGGCGATTAAAAATGGTATCCAGCGGGGGTTATATTCCAACGAAGCGGGGGCGGGCAGTGTGCCTCATGCTGCAGGCAGTGCCACGCCTAACCCTAACCACCCTGCCACTCAGGGCTATATTCAAATGCTCGGGGTGTTTTTCGATACCATTGTATTGTGTAGCTGTACCGCGGTGATTATTTTACTGGCCGATATTGATATTGGCAGTGAAATGGAGGGGATCCGCTTAACCCAATCGGCAATGACTGCTCACCTTGCGGCAGGGGGCGTGTATTTTGTTGCGGCGATCATTACTTTATTTGCGTTTACCTCGGTGGTGGCTAACTACGCGTATGCCGAAAGTAACCTGCACTTATTTAAATTAGATAATAAGCTTGGCCGCGGCATCTACACAGTGTGTTATTTATCCATGATGCTGTGGGGCGCGTCGGCCACCTTAAAGCAAGTGTGGGATTTGGCGGATATTGCCCTGGGGTTAATGACGGTGGTAAACGTTATCGCCATCGTGCGCTTAACCCCCACGGTGTTGGCGGTAACGGCAGATTATCATCAGCAACAGCGCAGCGGTAAAAAGCCTGAGTTTGATGTTTCTGCGGTACCAATACAAGGACAAGTGGAAGCTGATGTTTGGAAAAAAGTTAATGCCTGAAAAGGTGAGCAGCTGACTAATCAGTTGCTCACTGAGTGGGGCCCGGTTTTTTTCAGTACCTCGATAATAAATACATAGCCTTAGTGGTATTTCATGACTCATAACCACAAAGAATAGACCACTTAGCCTCTTTTAAGGCCTCTGTCGCTAATGTACGACACTTCCAACTATCAATATTACTATCCAGATGTCGCATATAGTCCATTAAGGTTACCATCACCGCGACATGTGTATCAGATGAGACCGGGTCGACGAGCATACCTGCGGTAATATCGCCATTTTCACCACTGGAGAAAATGACTTCTTCTAGTGCTGAACATTCATTGTTTGCATTTATAACGCATGCGCCTACGGGGGTATTGTTAGACGTTTTAACCACAATGACTTTTACATTGGTGCCTTGCCCATTTGCCATGCCTGTTGCTAGGGTTTTGGCGCTGATATCACTACCATTGTGTGCAAAGCCAGTATTACTGTTTTGCTGAGAGGGGGGACTATTAAGGTCGGAGCAGCCTTGATTGTCAGAAGAGCAAGGAGATCCC
This sequence comes from Pseudoalteromonas 'SMAR', assembly GCF_048515945.1. Classification (NCBI taxonomy): domain Bacteria; kingdom Pseudomonadati; phylum Pseudomonadota; class Gammaproteobacteria; order Alteromonadales; family Pseudoalteromonadaceae; genus Pseudoalteromonas; species Pseudoalteromonas 'SMAR'. Next base: position 53,731 of record NZ_JBLWMW010000009.1, on the reverse strand, counting down.
TCATTAATGTATTGGTAGACGGCTTTACGCTTTATTGCACTTGCTAAATCAACTAATCTTTCTTGATGAAAAGCACCGCTATTGCAAGGCTCTTTATCACAATTGCTTTTGAACCAAATAGAGCGAGGGTTTTCGATAGTACCACTGTAACCAACCTCAACTTCCTCGCCGTATCTGTCTTGAAAATATACAATGTTTTGCTTTGCTTGAGCTTGCTTGATTGTGGCAAATATTCCTAGTGTGATTAACGCAATTAGCATAAATGATTTGCGCATGACTACCTCCTAGTAGTTTTGTTTATAAAATGTTTATTTTTTGTGGTTTTTTATCTTATGCTGAGGTTGGGGAGGTGTCAACTGTCTTTATAACGGGTTCAGCAGGTATGGCGGTGATGCTGTGGGAGGTGTGTTGTTACTGTGCATGGTAGAAAGCTAAAATTGAGGCCCAAGCTATTACCTTGAGCCATTTTAATTGATACTGATATTACCAGCCGTCGTAACGGCGTCGACGCGATAAGAATAGCGTTAAAATCACCCCGATAATAATGCCACCAATACCAATGCCGCCACCATATGTAAGCAATAAGTGCTGTTCTTTTTGTACTTTTTGCTGCTGCATTTGACGCTCTTGTTCAAGCTGTTGCTCTAGGCCATCAATGGTGTCTTGCAGGGCGGCGTTTTCAGCCAGTAGGTTGGTGTTGTTTTGTTGCAGCACTGGCAGTTGTTGTTGCGCCTGATTGAGCGCTTCTTGAGTGTCTACTAGGGTTTGGTTGACTGACTCTAGCTGTTGTTTTAGCCCCGGCTCAGTGGTGATAAATTTGCTCTCAACCCAGCCTTCACGTGCTTTGTCATCTTTAATTTGGACAAAGCCATCTTCTGCGCCACTCATGATGGTAATTGGCGTGCCAGCATCGACCGAGCCTAAAATGCGATAGTTTTTGCTCGGACCGGTGTGCATGAAAATGTATAAGTCGTCACTTATATAGCCGTTTGGATTTGCACCTTCTGTGGTGCTGGTTTGCGCAGGTTCCTCAGCAAAAGCAGTAAAGCAACTGAAGAACAGGCTCGCAATGAAAAATTGCTTTAAGTTGAACATGCGTTGGCCTTTTATTCTTTTCGGACGTAAAGTTAACAAAATAGTAGGGATTTCGCCGCTTAATAGCAAGAGCTAGTTGCCTTTATGGCCATTGCAACAGCAGGTAACTGAATAATTTTATTGTGCTTTTAAGCTAAGTGGCAACGCCCTATTAGAATCTAAGTGACAACAGGGCTGCCATGCTTATTGATTTGACGCATATTAATGCTTATTTCTATCGGATAAAAAGATTGCAAAGCCCGTCACCTTTGTATATTTTGATCCTCCCTTAGACAAATAGGTAAAACAAAGCCCTAATGGATACTGAAATAGAACTGAAATTCTTGGTTTCAGATAATGAAGTTCCGCGGATCCCTGCACTAATTACCCAGTTTGCAAAAACGGTCACCAACAAGCCTGCGAAAAACCTTACCAATGCGTATTTCGATACCCCAAATCGTGAGTTACGAGCGTTAGACATAGGGTTAAGAACGCGTTGTTGTAATGATGACTGTGAACAAACCATAAAACTGGCAGGGGAGGTCGTTGGTGGGCTCCATCAGCGCCCCGAGTACAACTTACCTATTCAGTCAGGCCGTCCTGATCTCCATGCGTTTGATGCCAATATTTGGCCTCATGGTATGCAGTTGGAGTCCATAGCCGACAACATTTACCCGATTTTTAGCACCAACTTTATTCGCCGCACCTGGTTAATTGAAACCGATTCAGGAAGCCAGATTGAAGTGGTGTTAGACAAGGGCGAGATTGCCGCCAATGGCCAGGTTGAAGCCATTAACGAAATGGAAATCGAGCTGGTTGAAGGCAGTCGCGAAGATTTATTTTTACTTGCCGATCACCTCATTAAACAAGCTGGAATGCGCTTAGGGCTTTACTCAAAGGCGGCCAGAGGCTATCGCATTGCCGACGACAAACCGTTAAAGTCCGATCGCTTTATTGGTTTTGTGCCACTGCAGCAAAACGTCACGCAAGAGCAGGCCTTAATTGCAGCAGTGAGCTATGGCATTCAGTTCGTGCAAAAGCATGAGCAATGTTACTTTAACAAAGCAAGTTTACGCACATTGAAGCGCGTGATTGACGGCATTGCCTTGATCCGCCATGCGTTTTGGTTATTCGACGACATTGTAGACAAGAGCTCCACCGAACAGATTCGCAATGAATTGAAGTGGTTACTGTCTGAGCTGGCGTGGGTTGAGAACGCCATCCACCTTAAAACCTACACCTCTAAGCGTCATGCTTACTATAAAAAGCTCAATCAATTTCCAGAGTTGGCGCAAGTTATTAATGATTTAAAAGACGTGCAACCCACCGCCACCGACATCGAAGACTTATTTCACTGCACCCGCTATAACCGCTTAATTTTGTCACTGACACGATGGCTAGTAGATAAAGCATGGCGTAAGAACTGGGATCAAAAAGCCATGACGGCGGCAGAAGCCTCGGTAAAAGACATTGCTGCTAAGCTGTTTGATAAAGATTGGCACGACTTAAAAGCCTTATTACCGGAAGACAGTACCCTAACACAGCAAGATTATTTGCAAGTTCGGGTGAAACTGGAAAACACCCTGTTAAGCGGTAACTGCTTAGGTAAGCTGTACGATAAAGAGGCGCGTAAAGAGTTCCGCACCCCATGGATTGATATTGTCTATGGTATTTATGAGCTAGAAACGTTGGCGTATTTACACCAACTGTGCCAAAGCCAAAACTCAGAGGAGTTGCAAGAGGTTCAGTCTTGGTTACTGCAAAAGTCCGAGTTTCTCATCAGTGCCATGGAGCAAAGCCGACAATCGTCGATGAACAGCGAACCTTACTGGACATAAAGACACGCTTTATAGCAGTGGCTTACGCCACTGCTTATGTCAGCAAAAAACTAATTTAATTTCTCACATTTATTTTTGGCTGAGCTAAACTTTTTATATCCATCTTGAGGTACTCCAATGATAGATATAGATGAAAAAGTCCTTAGCGACCTGCGTGGTGGTTTTAACCTACCTGCCAAACCAGAAATTTTACAAGCACTGCAAAATGAACTGGCAAAACCCGAACCTGAACTGATTGCCGTGGCTGCTATTGTTGCTGCGGATGTTGGGGCATCAGCGGCGGTATTAAAGGTCATTAATTCTCCCGCCTATGGTTTGGCCAGAACTATTACCGATATCAAGCAAGCTGTAATGTTCTTGGGGGTAACTTGCATTACCCAGCTGGTGACGGGGTATTTACTGAAAAATGCTTTTGACCAGTCGAAATGCTGTATTTCGTTGCAGCAGTTTTGGGATAACGCCGCTGACATTTCACAGGCTGCTATGGTGATAGCGCGTTATTTAAAGTCGGCGGTGCCCGCTGAAAACCTCCAGCTGCTAGGGTTATTTCATGACGCTGGCATTCCAGCCATGGCGGTAAAGTACCCAGACTACAACGAAGTGTTCACTTGCTCTATTGAGCGCCCTGAACAAACCTTAGTGTATTACGAAGAGCAGCGCTATCCAGCTCCCCATACTGTGGTGGGATACTTTTTAGCCAGCTCTTGGAACCTACCAAAAGAAACCTGTCAGATGATTTTACGTCACCATGATGTTAGCTATTTAGACGAGTCACATGGGCTAGAGTATTCGCAAACCTTTGCGGCGTTGAAATTAGCAGAAAACCTCTGCTTTGAAGCTAAACACTTTCGCAGTTGTGCTGATTGGTATGTATTTCGTGACAAAGTAATGGTGGAGCTCAACCTCAGTGAGGACGAGTATCAAGATTTAAAAGACGACATTAATGATCTTTTTATCAACTGAAACAAAAAAGGCGCCATAGGCGCCTTTTAAAAACTTATTTGCTGGGGTTAAAGACCCGCAGCTTGACGCAGAGCGTCGGCTTTGTCTGTTGCTTCCCACGGGAACTCGTCGCGACCAAAGTGACCGTATGCCGCCGTTGGCTTGTAAATCGGACGCTCTAAGTTCAGCATACTTAGCAGGCCGTATGGACGCAGGTCGAAGTGCTCACGTACTAAGGCAATGAGGCGATCTTCTTCCAGTTTACCAGTACCAAAGGTTTCAATGCTAATTGAAGTTGGCTCAGCCACGCCAATCGCGTAAGACACCTGTAGTTCACATTTATCAGCTAACCCAGCCGCAACGATGTTTTTCGCTACGTAACGTGCTGCGTATGCTGCTGAGCGGTCAACTTTTGATGGATCTTTACCAGAGAAAGCACCACCACCGTGACGTGCCATACCACCGTAGGTATCAACGATGATTTTACGGCCGGTTAGACCACAGTCACCCATAGGACCACCAATTACGAAACGGCCTGTTGGATTGATAAAGAATTTAGTAGCGTCAGTGATAAGCTCTGCTGGCAGTGTTGGCTTAATAATGGTTTCCATTACCGCTTCCACTAAGTCGTCTTGTGACACTGAGTCACAGTGTTGTGTTGAAAGCACAACCGCATCAATACCTACTGCTTTGCCATTTTCATAAGCAAAGGTGACCTGCGACTTAGCGTCAGGACGAAGCCAAGGTAGAGTGCCGTCTTTACGTACTTGTGCCTGACGCTGAACTAGACGGTGTGAATAGGTGATCGGTGCTGGCATCAGCACATCCGTTTCATTACAGGCGTAACCGAACATTAAGCCTTGGTCACCGGCGCCTTGCTCTTCAGGACGAGCGCGATCAACGCCTTGGTTGATGTCCGGAGACTGCTTGCCAATGGTATTTAAAATTGCACATGAGTCGGCGTCAAAACCCATATCTGAGTGGGTGTAGCCGATTTCGCGCACGGTTTTACGAGTGAGTTCCTCGATATCAACCCAAGCACTGGTAGTGACTTCGCCACCTACCATTACCATGCCGGTTTTTACATACGTTTCACACGCAACACGTGCTTTTGGATCTTGTTCAAGGATGGCATCGAGTACCGCATCAGAAATCTGATCGGCAATCTTATCCGGATGACCCTCAGAAACAGATTCAGAAGTAAATAAATGTTTTGCCATTGTATTTATGCTCACAAATATTGCGCTTCACAGACATCAGGAACAGCGCTAAAAAATTAAGGAGTTCATTGTAACCAATAAACCATATTGTTGACCAGCTATTTTACGCCTAGACGTCCAAAATGGTTTAATCTTTTTTTGTCAGTGCAAAAAGTCGAATTTTGGCCATTTTTATGACTTTTGCCGTTGCACATCGCCATACAAATAAGTAAGAATGGGCTGATATACCCAAGTGCCCTCAAGTTACTTCACTGTTTAAGAAGCCCGCGAGCAAGCGACATCAATACGCGTAGCGGTTCGTTAATGAAGTGCTTGGGCATAAGCCTGTCGAGGGTATTTAGGTATTACATCCCGCGAAACACATATAAAGGTAGGAGAATTCATGCCATCTCGCAAAGAACTTGCTAATGCAATTCGCGTTCTTTCCATGGACGCAGTACAACAGGCCAAGTCTGGTCACCCTGGAGCCCCTATGGGCATGGCTGACATCGCGGAAGTACTTTGGCGCGACTTTTTAAAACATAACCCTAACAACCCAGAGTGGTTTGACCGCGATCGTTTTGTGCTGTCAAACGGCCACGGTTCAATGCTGATTTATTCACTACTGCATTTATCTGGTTATGATTTATCAATCGACGATTTGAAAAACTTCCGTCAGTTGCATTCAAAAACCCCAGGTCACCCAGAGTATGGTTACGCCCCTGGTATTGAAACCACTACGGGTCCATTAGGCCAAGGGATCACCAATGCAGTGGGCATGGCGATTGCCGAAAAAGCACTAGCAGCGCAGTTCAACCGCGACGAGTATGACATTGTAAACCACTATACCTACACCTTCTTAGGCGACGGCTGTTTAATGGAAGGTATTTCCCATGAAGCTTGTTCACTGGCAGGCACATTGGGCTTAGGTAAGCTCATCGCATTTTGGGATGACAATGGCATTTCAATCGACGGTGAAGTCGAGGGCTGGTTCAGCGACGATACGCCAAAACGTTTTGAGTCTTATGGCTGGCATGTTATTGCTGACGTGGATGGCCACGATAGCGACGCCATTAAAGCGGCCATTGAGGCGGCACAAGCTGAATCGGATAAGCCGACGCTTATTTGTTGTAAAACCGTCATTGGTTATGGCTCACCTAATAAGTCAGGCAGCCACGACTGCCACGGTGCACCGCTAGGTGATGATGAAATCAAAGCAGCACGTGAATTCCTTGGTTGGAAACATGGCGCATTTGAAGTACCAGAAGATGTATATGCTAAGTGGGATGCAACATCACGTGGTCAAAACCAGCAAAGCGAGTGGCTGATTAAGTTCACTGAATACCAAGCGCATTATCCTGATCTAGCTGCCGAGTTTGAGCGCCGTATGAAAGGCGAGCTACCGGCTGATTGGTCACAAAAGACAGAGCAGTATATTGCCGAGCTACAAGCAAACCCTGCCAACCCAGCGACGCGTAAAGCATCACAAAATGCCCTAAACGCGTATGGCCCAATTTTACCTGAGTTTATGGGTGGCTCTGCTGACCTTGCAGGTTCTAACTTAACCCTTTGGGATCAGTCAAAAGGGGTTACTGCAGAAGATGCTTCAGGCAACTACATTTTCTATGGGGTGCGTGAGTTTGGTATGTCGGCCATCATGAATGGCATTGCCCTGCATAAAGGCTTTATTCCTTACGGTGCTACTTTCCTAATGTTTATGGAATACGCTCGTAATGCGGTGCGCATGGCGGCACTGATGAAGCAAAGAAGTATTTTTGTTTATACTCACGACTCAATTGGCCTAGGTGAAGATGGTCCAACTCACCAACCAGTAGAGCAAATGGCCAACCTTCGCACTACGCCTAACCTGACTAGCTGGCGTCCATGTGACCAAGTTGAATCAGCGGTAGCATGGCAGCAAGCGGTTGAGCGGGCTGACGGTCCAAGTGCGTTGGTATTTACGCGTCAAGGCCTAGAGCAGCAGCCGCGCAGTGCTGAGCAGGTAGCAGCGATTAAGAAAGGTGGCTATGTACTGTCGTGCGATGGCGAGCCAGAAATTATCTTGATTGCAACAGGCTCAGAAGTTCAGCTTGCTGTGGAATCAGCCGAGCAGCTGCGTGCTAGCGGTAAAAAGGTACGTGTTGTGTCTATGCCATCGACTGACGTATTCGATGCGCAATCTGCTGAGTACAAAGAAAGCGTACTGCCAAGCGCGGTAACACGTCGTGTTGCCATTGAAGCGGGCATTGCTGACTTCTGGTACAAGTACGTTGGCCTAAATGGCGCAATTGTTGGCATGACTACCTTTGGCGAGTCAGCACCAGCAGGCGAGCTGTTCAAGCTATTTGGCTTTACCGTAGACAACGTAGTAGAAAAGGCCAATGCCTTGTTCTAATGCCAATGCCATCAGTCCAGCCTAACGCTGGACTGTATCAATGAGCAAAAAGGTATAAAAAAACCCATGCATTGCATGGGTTTTTTTGTTGCTTGATTAATTCATTACACCTTGAACTGATCCACCGATAACCGCAGTTCTTCGGCAAGTTTTGCCACCTCCGAGCTCGAGATAGAGGTTTGGCTTGCGCCTTCAGCGGTTTGCTCGGCAATCGTAACGATAGACTCTAAGCGCTCGCTGATCTCTTGTGCCACTTGTTGCTGCTCATTAGCGGCGCTGGCAATCTCTTCACTGACGTCATGTGCTTGTGATACCGCGGTGGTAATGGAATTAAGGGCTTCGTCAGCGAGGTCACTTTGGGTAACACAAGACTCAGCCTGTTGCTTGCCTTTTGACATGGCTGATACGGCTTCTTCGGCACCCGACTGCAGCGACTCAATCATTGACTGAATTTCTTGCGTCGACTCTTGGGTTTTGCTGGCCAAAGAACGCACTTCGTCGGCCACGACCGCAAAGCCTCGGCCTTGTTCACCGGCACGCGCGGCTTCAATAGCGGCGTTAAGCGCCAGTAAGTTCGTTTGCTCGGCAATGCCACGGATAACATCCAAAATACCGCCAATAGAGGCGCTGTCTTGGTGTAACTTGTTGATCACCGTTGAAGCTTCTTCTACTTCGCGAGCAAGCTGCTCAATGGTGTGTTTATTTTCTTGCGAAATGCCTTTAACACGTTCTGCTTCTTTATCAGCATTTTTGATTTCTTGTAACGCTTGGTGCGCACTATTACTGACACCATGAGAGGTGCTGCTCATTTCTGTGGTTGCTGTCGCCGCTTGCTCAACTTGAGCTTGCTGGTTCTTAATTGCTTGGCTCGACTCGGTGGTGATAGTCGAAGTCTCTTCAGAGGCAGCAGCCAATTGCGTAGAGCGTGAAACAATACCGGTAATAAGCTCTCGTAAACTTGTGATCAGGGTATTACAGCTGCGCGACAGTTCACCAAATTCATCTTTGGCTGAATCATCTAAACGCTGAGTCATGTCGCCACTGGCCACAATGTTTAACACACGGTTGACTTCAGAAAGCGGGGTAGTGATGCGACTCACGGTAATGTAAGCCACAGCCACTGCCATTAAGGTGGCGACTGTCATACCAATCCAGGTCCACAGGTTAGCCGTGCCTACGTCGTTTCTTACACCCTCTTGCAGGTCAAAAGCAACGTCGCTGGCCTGACTCAGTAATTCGTCTAGCTGTTTAAGTGCCGCTTGGGTGGTTTTCTCAGCGTCATTTAATTGTTTACGGGTTTGTTCTTGAGCCAGTATTAGGCGTTTTTGGTTTTCGCCAATGCTATTACTGCCAATGATCAGCTCTTTTAAGGTGCTGAAATAGCCTTCTAGGTCACTTAACAGGGCATCATCTAAACTACTCACTGGACCACGCATTAACTCGATGTTGCCTTCGATTTCTTCAATCACAAAGCGTTGCTCGTTACGAATAATTTCGAGGGTGTTCAAGTCTTGTATGGTGAGCATATCGTTGGCACTGGTGACGATAGAGGTAAAGTTAGTCTCCATCTTAGTGGCCGCTTGATAGGCGCGTTGATCGGCGGCTTCCAGGCCGTCTAAATCGATGATATCAACCGTGACCATAGTGGCATCTTCTGCGGCGATGTCGACTTCAAACAGTTGATCTTTCAATCGGTTTTTAAGAGATAGCTCAGAAGACTTTTCCGTCACTAGGCTATTCATGGCTTTCACAAAGGCGGTGTAACTATTGCCAACTTGGCGGCTACTGGCCGATAACTGCTCATCGTTTGAAACCACATCTTGTAATTGCGAGTAGGTTTTATCGAATATTTTTTGGCGCTGAGCAAACTGCTGCTTTAACTGCGCTAGCTCGTCTTCAGTGCGGGCATAAAAACTACCCTGAGCCATTTTACTCATTACCGTAAATTCAACCTTAAGCTCTGAGCTTTTTGCCAGCGCAGGGAGAGAAAGGTTATTTACTTGTTGAGTAGAGTTGTCAATGTTAGCAATTCTTAATAGAGAATTGCCCCCGATAAGAAGAAGCAACAGGGTGATGGTGATGAAACCACCCCAAATTCGTTGGCTAACAGTCAAGTTCATGGCTTTCCTACAAAATTTACAAAGCGATATGAGTACTTATCGGTTTTATTGCTGATAAGTTAAGTATTTTATAGCAGATGTGACTAAAAATTTCAGTAAAAAAGGCCGTAATACAAAAATTAACGCCCAGAGGGGAGGTAAATCTTGGTTACCGGCAAATATGTACCTTATTTCTCAGAAATTAAAACGTTATACTTTGGCATAGAATTAAGCTTAACGTTGCTGGTAAAACGCACCGGTTTTAATGTTCATTAACGTCATTTCGCCGCCCCAAACACAACCGGTGTCTAAGGCGATGATGTTGGGCTTATTGGTTTTGCCTTCTAATGCAGCCCAGTGACCAAACAACACCCGCACTTGGGGTGGCAGTTGGCAAAGCTCAAACCAAGGCACTAGGCCTCCAGCTTTGTCTAACCCCGACTTGTTATTAAGCTCAAGATCGCCCTCTGGAGTGAGAAAGCGCATGCGCGTAAAGGTATTAACTATGGCTTTAAACTTATCTTTATCGTCTAGCTGAGTAAGTGCCTTAGTGGGGTGATCACCATACATATGGCGATAGAAGTCTGTGGCGTCAGGACCTTGATACATCGACTCGGCAAATTTGGCGTACTCGCAGGCTTGCTCAATGCTCCAATGTGGGTGTAGCCCGGCGTGAGAAATAAAGGTTTGCTGCTTTTGCAGCCAAATCGCCAGTGGTTGAGCGCGCAGGAACTCGGCATAGGTATGGCACTTAGGGCTGGCAAATAACGGCGCTAGCTTATCTTTTGGGTTGGGTGATTTATTTAACGCTAGGCAGGCTAAAAAGTGCAAATCGTGGTTGCCTAAGGTAATACTTACAGCGCCCGCGTTATTATGCAAAAATTCTAAGCAAGCCAGTGAGTCTGGCCCTCTGGCAATGATATCGCCAACACAATATAAGTGATCTTGGCTGGGGTTAAAATCCACCTGATCGAGCAATGTCACTAATTGGGTGAAGCAACCTTGAATATCGCCTATTGCATACTTTGCCATTTTGAACCTTTTTACGTTGTAATACCAACTCGCTTAATTAAGCGCTCAATTTGAGGGAGTATTAATGCAAGTTGGTATAAGCTCGCGAGGTTAACTTGCTCCTACCACAGGGTTTGCCTCGCGAAGTTACTCGTGACTAAAAAAGCTTTTCTAAAGTAGGTGTTAATGCAAGATGTTAGGGCAAGAAAGCCTGAAGACATCAATAGGCGCCTTGAATTCGTTACCAAATTCATTACGCATCACGTAGTAGCCTTCCATGGTGCCCACAGGCGTGTCTAACACGGCGCCACTGGTGTACTTGTAACTCTCTCCAGGGCGAATGGTAGGTTGCTCGCCCACCACACCTTCACCTTCCACCTCAGTTTCTTTGCCGTTGGCATCGGTGATCAGCCAATAGCGGCTGTGTAACTTAGTGTTACACAGGCTGTGGTTTTTAATGGTGATGGTGTAGGCAAACACATACTTGTCTTTCTCTGGCTGTGATTGCGCTTCAACATAAAAGGTTTCTACCGATACTTTGATAGGGGAGCCCATATTAGTTTGCGTTGTCATAAATCCAATTGGCGATATTGATAAATTGATTAAGAGACAGGTTTTCTGCGCGCAGTGTGGGGTCTATGCCTAAATCGCGAAGCTGTTCTTCGGTTAATAGGTTAGACAAGCTGTTGCGCAACGTTTTACGGCGCTGATTAAACGCCTCTAAACACACTGTGTTAAGAATTTTTGTGCTTTTTGCTGTGCGTTGCTCCGGCGACTTAGGCACTAAGCGTACCACTGCGGAGTCCACTTTCGGCGCTGGTTTAAAGCAGCTAGGCGGCACTTCAATCACAGGAATGGCATGACAGTAATATTGCGTCATCACGCTTAAGCGACCAAAGGCTTTACTACCTGGGCCCGCAACCATGCGATTAACCACTTCTTTTTGCAACATAAAGTGCATGTGTTCTACGTCATCGGCAAACTCGAACAAGTGGAATAGCAAGGGAGTGGAGACATTGTAAGGCAAGTTACCGAAAATTTTCAGTTTACCACCGTCTTTCAGTAACGATGCAAAATCAAACTTCATGGCATCGCCTTGGTGTACCGTTAGCTTAGGTCCCAAAAATGGGTGGTGGATCAAGCGCTCAGCAAGATCTTTATCCAGCTCCACAACCGTTAGCTGACCGCTAAGGTCACACACCGGCTCAGTGATTGCACCTAAGCCTGGCCCAATCTCAACCAGATTATCTTCCGGTTTAGGGTCTATTGCGGTGACAATCTTATCGATAATGTTGTTGTCGTGAAGAAAGTTTTGACCAAAGCGTTTGCGCGCTCTGTGTCCTAAATGTACTTTATCTGTCATGCATTCTGTGCTTTTTTCGTTGCGAGCTGAATTGCTTCTCGGATCGCTAATTCAAAACTACCCACTTCTACATCCCCAGTGCCTGCCAAGTCTAATGCGGTGCCATGATCCACCGAGGTACGAACAAAAGGAAGGCCTAAGGTAATGTTCACTGAGTTACCAAATCCTTTATATTTTAACACAGGTAAACCTTGATCGTGATACATTGCCAGCACCGCATCGGCATTATCTAGGTATTTCGCTTGAAATAGGGTGTCCGCCGGCAGTGGCCCAACTAAATTCATGCCTTGGCTATTAAGCATTTCTAGAGTGGGTTCAATCACTTCAATTTCTTCACGGCCTAAATGACCGCCTTCACCAGCATGGGGATTAAGACCACATACTAAGACCTTAGGCTGTTCAATGCCAAATTTGGTCTGTAAGTCGTGATTAAGAATATTAATCACCTTGGTTAAGCGCTCTGGGGTAATGGCCTTAGCAACGTAAGCCAAAGGAATGTGGGTGGTGACCAAAGCAACACGCAGACCTTGGGTGGCTAACAGCATGACTACGTCGGCGGTGTCAGACTGCTGCGCAAAATACTCGGTATGGCCACTAAAGGAGATGCCGGCTTGGTTGATGATGCCTTTATGCACCGGACCGGTCACTACGGCGGCAAAAGTGCCGTCCATGTTCTTTTCCGAAGCGATTCTAAGCGTTTCTAATACGTATAAACCATTGGCGTCATCCAGTTGACCAGCAACCACGTCAGCGCCTTTATCCACTTGCAGGTAATAAAGCGACCCTGCAGGCGCCACCGTGGGCGCCGCGGTTTCATCAAAGGGCAGCAAGGTTATCTGCTCACCAAGTTCTTGAGCGCGCTTTTCTAAGATGCTTTTATCGGCAACCGCAACCAGTTGCGCAGGCCACTCATGTTGAGCCAGTTTGATCACGAGATCGGGGCCAATGCCCGCCGGCTCGCCCGGTGTGATTGCGATTCTAAGCGTCATGGTATTATTCCGCCGTCATGATTTGGATATGTGCTTGTTCACGCATTTCTTTAATCCATTTAAAGCTTTCTTCTTTAAATTTACGATTAAATAGCAGGCGGTGAGCACGGTTCTTTTTGGCCTGTTCGGTTTTATCTGCCACGCGTTTGTCTAATAGCTGCACAATATGCCAACCGTAAGAGCTTCTGAACGGTTCACTGATTTCATTTTTTTCTAATGACATTAATGCATCTCTAAACGCAGGCACATAGGTGGTTGGATCAGTCCAATCGTATTCGCCGCCTTTAAGCGCAGATCCTGGGTCCTCAGAGTGCTCTCTGGCAAGCTCGGCAAAGTCGGCTTCGCCAGCACGAAGGTCTTTAACGAACCCTGCTAGCATGGATTTGGCTTTTTCCTCACTGAGAATAATCGATGGCTTAATCAGAATGTGGCGTGAGCGCATTTCTACCGTTTCAACCACTTCTCGACCGCGAATATCTTGTACTTTCAAAATGTGGAAACCGGCACCAGAGCGCAGCGGGCCTACAATTTCTTCTTTTTTCGCACCTTTTACGGCCTCAGCAAATAGCGTTGGCATTTCATTGATGCTCATAAAGCCCAATTGACCACCATCAAGCGCCTTTGAGCCACTTGAAGAAGCAATGGCGATGCGTTTGAAGTCTTTGCCGTCTTTTAAAAATTCAATAACGTTGTCAGCACGCTCTCGTGCGTCTTCAACTTCCTCAGCTGTTGCTTTACTCGGAATTTTGATCAGAATGTGACCTATATCGTACTCTTCACTACCACCACCTTGCTCACTAATTATTTTTTGCAAATTGGTAATCTCTTGTGGGCTGATATAGATCCGACGGTCAACATTGGCACGTCTTACTTGGCTGACGGTGATTTCTTTTCTTACTTCTTCTCGATAGGCTTGAAAGCTCTCACCACTGGCTTCAATTGAGCGTCGCATATCGGCAATGGTGGCACCTTGCTCGCGGGCAATGTTAGCTAAGGTTTGGTCCAGTTGGGCATCGGAGATTTGCATGCCCATACGCTCGCCTAGTTGTAACATCAACGATTGCTCAATAAGCCTATCAATTGCTTGCAAGCGTAGGGTTTTTTCACTGGGTAATTGTGTGCCTTGTTGCTCTGCCTGTTCTTTTACGCGGTTGATGATTTGTTCAACCTCGCTTTCTAGTATCACGCCTTCGTTGACGGTAGCAACGACGCTATCTAATTTTACTCGCTCGGCATGAGCCGGAGATAATAAACTAACGCTCAATGACGCAGCTAATAACAACTTTTTTAAATTCATACGGCTTTCTAAATTCTATTTATTCAAAAAATACGGTCTACGGTAGCCAAAAATCCCCTGTTGAAGGAGTTTACTTGCATCACCGCTGCTTTGACTTCCCAGTCCTGAAAGGACAAACTTCAGGCTGAAGCCAGAATCAAACACTGCTTTTTCGTGATTCAGTGTTTGGTTTAAATCGGTTTCTATTTGACGGTTTGCAGTTAACTGAATCGCCCAACAACACGATTGATATTGTATGCCAACAAATGACTCTACACTTCGATCTGCTGTCATGTCGCGGTGATAGCTTGCAACAAACTGCCAGTTTTCGTCAATTGGTAAACTGGTGAATAGACCAACTTGGTCGATTTCGTAGTCTGAGACCTCATTAACGTAGCGATGGTTCAATTGTACTAACTGATTATCATCACCTTTATAGTCTAAGGTAAAGTGTGACTGTACCAGTTCTTTGCTGTCAGCATCGTATTGTACGCCACCTGAAAGGTACCAACGTTTGTGCCAATGTAACATGGTTTCGGCTGCAAACAGTGCATTGTAGTTAGTCTCATCACTGAGTAACTGTGCAGTTGGCTTTACAGACGATTCTAAATAGATGATTTGCCCAGCACTGAAATTAAAACGTTCAACATTGGCCTCGTCATAAATTCGGGTGGTGGCACCAAGGGTAAATTGATTGGCTTGGGCAATGCGGTCATACCCTGAGTAGCGTCTCGCTCTAAATAATCCCACAAAGTCATCTTGTAGCTTAGTGGTATCATACCAACCGATTTGGCTTTGTTCTCGCTGCGGGGTATACAAATACTGTAGCTGTGGCTCAAGTGTTTGCGTGCCTTTATCGAAGAAAAAAGCCGTGTTGCGCTCAAAATTCAACTGGCCATGCATTCTAACGCTGGGCAGTGTGCGGCTCACTGACTCTTGATAGTCACTGTTAATTAAGTCGCCTTTTTGTTCGTAGCGAGTATGCAGTAAGCGGGCTTCAGAAGTAAAAGACCAAGCATATTCATTGCGCGAAAACGACACTCTAGGCTCGAGATGTAAGCGAGTGGCATCGGTAATGGTTAAGCTGTCGTTTTTAAAGTGCGCAAACTCACCATCAAAGTTCCAATTTAAACCCAGCATTTTATAGCTATTTCGGGTGCTAAAACTAATTTGTGGCAGTGCTGTATAAGACTCTATATGGTCGCCGAGCACCTCAAAATCTTGCAGCTTCATATCAATAAGCCACGACTCACCCAGGTAGCTTAAACTGGCCGTGCGATAGAGTTGAGTATCAGTATCATTGGCGTAGTCTGAGGTTAAGTCGGTTAAATAGTTATCATCACTGACATTGGTAATATCAACATAGGCACGCCACTGCTCTGATAGGTAGCTTTTTTGTTGCCAGTTAACGAGATAGCGTTCATCCAGTTGCGGCTCAGAATCGTCTTGGTGCAAATATTCAACGGCGACTTTACCACGGTGCTGTTCGGTTAAGTAACGAAACTCAGTGATCAGCTGTAACCCCTTATTGGCCATGTAGCGCGGCGAAAAAGTGGCATCATAGTTAGGGGCAATATTGAGGTAATAAGGCGCAATTAACTCTAAACCAAACTTATTGGAACTGGAAATGGTGGGCGTGAGCAACCCAGATTTACGTCTATCATCAATGGGAAAGGTGAAGTAAGGCAAATAAATCACCGGAGTATCCATAATTTTGAATACGGTGTTGTAGGTTTTTCCCCAACCATCTTCTCGCGACAACACTATACTACTGGCTTCAATTTGCCAAAATGGCTCAGCGCTTGGGCAGGTAGTAAAGCTTGAGTTTTGTAATGAGATTTGATTATCAGCGGCGTAGAGCTTTTCCGCACCACCGCGGCCGCGTTGCTCGGTTAACTCATATTCAGCACCAAGCAAGCTTATCGTGTTAGCATTGAGATCGGCAAACAGACCGTTACTGTGGACTTTGGTAAATTTATCACGATACAGCAGTGGCCCAGAGGCGCTTAACAGGCCTTCTTTTTTGTCAATAAGCGCACGCTTAGCTTCAAGACTCATGGTGTTTGAGTTAATCACCACATTGCCGGAAAATTCGGCGCTGTCTACGCCTTGTAGCTCTACGTCATTGGCAACAATATCAATAGCACCTTGGGGCAGATCGGCGACTGGCTTCCAGCTCGCTGGTCGCATATAGTCTTTACATTGTGCGGCGACAATGTTCGTATTAGCAAAAGCTGCAGTATGACATAACGAAAATACAGCTAAGCCCCAAATTTTGCGCATTTAATAACCTATTTGCCAAGCGTTTACGATTAGACTGCTCATGATAAATGAAAACGGTCCGAAATACAGTAGCATTTACACAATTACAACAACAAGGTGTGACAACGACCTCATGAATAATCCAACGGCCATTGATGTCTTTTTACAGTCGGCTTTAGGCGGCCGCGACTACCGCTACCAAGCGATCACCTCAGATGCCAGTTTTCGGCGTTATTTTCGTGTCTGGCAAGGCCAGCATGCTTGGGTGTTGATGCAAAGCCCAACCGATAAACTCGACAATGCTGTGTTCGTTGAACTGACTCAGCATTTTGCTCAGCACGGGCTGAATGTCCCAAAGATTATTGCCGAAGACAGTAGCAATGGCTTATTGCTACTGCAAGACTTGGGCACCGAGCACCTTGCCGACCGCCTTGAACTTGACAGTGTTAACGCTGACTATCGAGCCTTATTACAGCAGATCCCCGCTATTGCTAAGACCTCTCATCATCCCTTAATGAAGCCATATGATGCAGACTTTATTGCTATGGAGCTGGATATCTTTCGTCACTGGTTGGTGGAAAAGTGGCTTGGCTCTGAGCTGAGTCCTTACCAACAAGTACAATGGCAACAATTAAGCGAGAGTTTAGTCAAGCTGATGTTGCAACAGCCTCAGGTCACCATGCATCGTGACTTTCATAGCCGTAATGTGATTTGGCATCAGCAGCGCTGGTTTCTAATTGATTATCAGGATGCGGTCACCGGGCCTGTCACTTACGATGCCGTGTCATTACTGCGAGATTGTTATACGCGATTACCGGCGGAACAATTTGCCCAGTTACAACAATACAGCTATCAGCTACTGCAAGACACTCAGCTACTGGCTGACATGAGCTACCAAGAGTATCAATTTTACTTTGATATTACCGGTATTCAGCGCCACTTAAAAGCGGCGGGGATTTTTACTCGACTATTACAACGGGACGGCAAGGCAGGTTACCTCGACAATATTCAGCCAACACTGCAATATATTCTCGATGTGTCTAAAAAGCACGAAAGCTTTCAATGGCTTGCAAGCTGGATCGAAAATGACATAATGCCTCAAGTGGCAGCAAAACTGACTCAAACAAAGCGTTAACACATGAAAGCAATGATATTAGCCGCGGGGCGAGGCAAACGCATGATGCCGTTGACCGCAAGCAAGCCTAAACCCATGTTGGAGGTCGCTGGTCGACCGCTAATAGAGCACCATCTGCAGCGTTTACGTGATGCCGGCATTGACGAGGTGGTGATTAATTTGGCATGGCAGGGCGAAGCCATCAAAGACTATTTTGGTGATGGCAGCGCGTTTGGTGTCACTATTAGTTATAGTCAGGAGCCCGAAGGGGGGTTGGAGACTGCAGGTGGGATTATAAAAGCCTTGCCGTTATTATGCCAAGACAGTGACCAGTTTGTGGTGATTAATGGCGATGTGTTCACGGACTATGACTGCAGCAGTTTAACCGCTTTGCAGTTGGGCAGTGATAGCCCAGGCGAATGTTTAGCGCATATTGTGTTGGTGGAAAACCCAGAACATAACCCTGATGGCGACTTTGCGCTGGCGCATCAGCCTCTGAACAGTAATAAGTACACCTTTGCTGGCATAGGTAAGTATCATCGCGATTTTTTTGGCCATCACACGG
Organism: Pseudoalteromonas 'SMAR'; assembly: GCF_048515945.1. NCBI lineage: Bacteria > Pseudomonadati > Pseudomonadota > Gammaproteobacteria > Alteromonadales > Pseudoalteromonadaceae > Pseudoalteromonas > Pseudoalteromonas 'SMAR'. The sequence goes on along the minus strand of NZ_JBLWMW010000009.1, from coordinate 35,604 downwards.
CTGAGTTTTTAAAGCTGGGCCCTATGCTTGCAGAAGGCCTTAATAATCATTGCGTCTCAACCGAGCTGTATCTTGGTCAGTGGGATGATATTGGCACCCCAGAGCGTTTGGCGTTGATAAATGACAAAGTAGGAAGGATTTAGCATGTGGGGTAAGTTACTCGGCACCATTTTTGGGTTCTTATTTGGTCGCTGGTTAGGCGCGATTCTAGGCTTTTATCTAGGCCACTTATTTGACCGTGGTTTAAAGCAAGACTTTGACAAAGTAGGCGGCTTTCAAGGGTTTATGAAAGGGGAAGACCTTCACGAACGTCAGGCGCTGTTTTTCTCTAGTTGCTTTGCGGTAATGGGGCATATTGCCAAGTCAAATGGTCGCGTCAGTGAAATTCATATTCAAGCCGCATCAGCATTTATGACCGAAATGGGACTTGAAGGGGAAGAGCGCCGCGAAGCACAACGTGCCTTCAATGCCGGAAAGGCAGCTGACTTTTCGATTAAAGAAGCGGTGGGCGACTTTAAAGAAGCTTTTGCTCGGCGTTATGATTTACGCCAGCTGTTTTTAGAAATTCAAATTCAAATGGCGTTTTGTGATGGCCACGTATCCGATGCTGAGAAAACTTTACTTAAGCAAGTGGCAAAATCCTTAGGCTTTGCTGAAACGCACTTCTTATTTTTATTAAAGCGTTACCAAGCTGAGTTTGAATTCCGTCGCTCGAATGCAACAGGGCAGGGGCAACGCCACAGTGGTCAACGCCAAGCTGCCGCCGATCCGGGCTTGAGTCGCACTCAAGCCTTAGCGGTGCTGGGGTTAAGTGAAGGCGCCAGTGAACGCGAAATTAAAAAGGCATATCGCAAATTGATGGCGCAACACCACCCCGATAAATTGGTATCGCAAGGCTTACCAGAGCACATGATGGAAGTTGCTAAACGCAAGAGCCAAGATATTCAAAGCGCTTACGAGTACCTTAAAAAAGCAAACGCCTGAGGCACGAAACTGGCAACCTAAAGCACCCGTAAAAAGCCCAGTAATTCTTTGCGTAAACGTTGATGCTGAAGCGGATCGGTTTTAACGCCAAATAGCTCGCGTTGGCGGTAGTCGTATTTATTATTACGCAGCGCCCAACGCTTTCTCATGTTGGTACTGTCGACCACACTGGGGTTGTCAAAAGAATAATAGATATCCAGTAATGCTGGGCTCACCAAAGATAAGTTTGCAGCAAGGTGCTTTTGTCGGGCGGCATTAGGCAGTTGTGGACTTATTACCGTCACCGCATCGATTTGCAAGCTCGGTAAGGTAGCTAAGTGCTCTACAAATACGCCCGCGCTGTTACCAAAGGCCACCACCACCAGTTGCTCTTCTGGGCTTTTGCTAAGGGTTTTGTAGAGCGCTTCAAAGCGGCTAATTAGGGCGGTTTTGTAGTCATCAAGGTTGCGCTCACTGACGCCAGTAAGTACTTTGTTGCCTGCTTGCTGATTTTTTTCAGGCGTTGCTGCACCTAGATCTGGGGGCAAAATATCAGCACTGCTGCTTACGGCTGGAGCGGTAATGGTATAGGTGTCAAAGCCGTCATCACTTAAGCGCTGGGCTAAAAAGCTAATGCCACTGCTGTTGAGTGGCGGCGCTAGCATATCGGGAATTAATACCACTGTCCCAGCTTTGGCGGCTGCCATGTAGGGCTGATGAAAAACATAAAAATCCTCGCCTTCTGATTGCAATGTTACAAGCTCAGAGGACTCATAAAAACGTTCGGCATCTTGTTGGTAAAAATGCTCTAGCGACGGCGGATTAATGTGTTCAGCAGCCAGGGCGGTGCCACATAAGCCCCAAACAATAAATAAGAAAACGATGATAATCATAACGTAATAGCATCCACAGACATGATTTTTTATCGGCAACGAAGTGAAAAGCTTTAGCGGTCGCTATTTGGCGTGAAATTACGGTAAGATTAGCGCCATAAAAATACAAAGGAGAGCATGAGTGCAGTATCAAGATAGCAAACGCGACTATCTCTGGATGTTTCTGAAGGGGGCTGGAATGGGCGCTGCTGACGTGGTCCCTGGGGTTTCTGGTGGAACCATTGCTTTTATTACCGGAATTTACGCGCGTTTCTTAGCGGCGATAAAAAGTGTTGATTTAGAGGCCTTGCGGCTGCTCAAACAACAAGGGGTGAAAGCAACTTGGCAGCACATTGATGGCAACTTTTTGACTGCGGTATTCTCTGGCTTAATTGTCAGCGCAGCTTCATTGGCGAAAGTTATTACTTACTTACTGGCCAATTATCAGTTGTTGGTGTGGTCGTTCTTTTTTGGCTTAATTGTGGCGTCGTTTATTCACGTAGCAAAACAAGTGACGCGTTGGCGGCTAATTAATGTCAGTGCTTGCCTAATTGGGGCGGTGATTGCGTTTATTATTACCTCGTTATCGCCAGCAGAAGCCCAGGCTTCACCCATGATGTTCTTCTTATCTGGCACCATTGCCATTTGTGCCATGATTTTACCGGGGATCTCAGGCAGCTTTATATTGCTGTTGCTGGGCATGTATGGCCATGTACTGTTGGCGGTAACCCAGTTACAAGTGTTGTTGATTGGCTTATTTTTATTAGGCTGTGTGGTTGGCTTAATGTCGTTTTCGCGGTTACTTAGTTGGCTATTTAAGCACTATGAACAAGTAACTTTTGCGTTATTATCGGGATTTTTAATTGGTTCCTTAAACCTCTTGTGGCCATGGAAGCAGGTACTCACTACCTATGTTAATTCCAGCGGAGTAGAAAAACCGCTGACACAGGCAAACATTTGGCCATGGCAGTACAGCGAGATTTATGGCCAAGCTCCGCAAACCCTTGATTGTGTGCTGCTGGCGGTCGCCGGTTTGGTGCTTATTCTTGCCATAGAGAAAATTTCTCAGCGCTATTAGATAAAATGGCTCTGCACTACTCGCAGAGCCTGCTGCAATTATGTTTTGGTACGAAACCAACCAGTAACAGATAACCGAGGTCCCTTGGCATAAGGGGCGACATAGGTTACCGAGTGCACTTTTTTGACGTCAAACACCACTAAGGAATTGAACCTAGGTGCGTAGCTGGTGGTTGGGGTACCGTCTCTTTCAAACAGTTGCAGTAATCCACCCCAGTCTGGGTGCCAGTTTTTGCTCACTCCCAATACATAAGCATACACTCGGCCTTCAGACTCAACCACATCGGTATGGCGAGTGAGGTACTGGCCACTAATATAGCGAGTGGCCTGCGCTGAAGTGTGAATGATCTGCTCGCCACTGATTTCTGAGATAAGCTGTTGCAGGGCGGGATTATTGAGGCTCTGATATAACTGGTTTAATGCACTGGGGCTATGTGCTCCAACTGAGTGTCTGCAGTACATAAACCCGAGCCCTCGGGCGGCGTCACTGTAGATATCTTCAAACAGTACTTGGCGCTCTTGCGGAGTAAGTGCTGCAAGTTGCTGATCACTAACTGTTTTTACCGTATTTTGGTGAAATAGTGCGGTATTATAGTCTAACCCGAGCAGGCATTGGTGCAACTGTTCGGCATCGCTGTCTGCTAAGATGTTGTCTATGCGCGCAAAGCCATCGCTAGTTAATTGTTGTTTTAATGAAGCTTGTTGGTGTTGCGTAAGTTGAAGCATTATTTCCTATTGATGGTTTAGTTAGACTTCTGTCCAATGCTGATATTCATTTTACTATGCTAAAGTGACTGTGGCTGAATTGCCATTCTTCTGCACTCATCAATGGGCAAAAAAATGAAAACCACAGGAACACTGTTTTTACTTTGTGCTGGGCTTATGCTCCTACCATTTAAGACGCTAGCAGCACAAGGAACCCTAGATCTCACTGACTCCACCTTAGGCATGCTTTGTATTATTGTGTTTGTTTTAGCATATACCTTAGTGATGTTGGAGGAGAAACTCCACATGCGCAAGTCTAAACCGGTTCTGGTCGCGGCTGGTTTGATTTGGCTCATGATCGGCGCGTTTTATGTTAATCAGGGCCAGCCAGATGTCACCGAGCACGCCTTTCGCCATAACTTGTTAGAATTTGCCGAGCTAATGCTGTTTTTACTGGTGGCCATGACCTATATCAATGCTCTAGAAGAGCGGCGTCTATTCGATGCCCTGCGGGCATGGATGATCCAAAAAGGCTTTAGCTATCAAAATCTTTTTTGGATCACCGGTTTCTTATCCTTTTTTATTTCTCCCATTGCCGATAACTTAACTACGGCATTACTGATGTGTGCGGTGGTGATGAAAGTGGCTGAAGGTGACAGGGCCTTTATCAACCTCAGTTGCATCAATATTGTCATTGCTGCCAATGCTGGTGGCGCATTTAGTCCATTTGGTGATATTACCACCTTAATGGTATGGCAATCTGGTATGGTGCATTTTAGTGAGTTTTTGGTGTTGTTTGTGCCTGCTTTAGTGAACTACCTCGTGCCCGCGGCCATCATGAGTTATTTCGTGGCGGCAAAAAAACCGTCTGCGGTCTATGAGCGCGTTGAGCTCAAACGTGGCGCATTGCGAATTTTGGCGCTATTTTTACTCACGGTGGCCACCGCGGTGTTGTGCCACAGCCTGCTGCATCTGCCTCCGGTATTGGGCATGATGATGGGGTTAGGGTACTTGCAATTTTTTGGCTACTTTTTACGCATGACATTGCCTGGTTCATTAGCGCGAAAGCGGGCTATGGCAGAGCGTGAAGGCGATAAAAAGCGCTTAGAAAAGCTCGGTAGTGTGGTGCCATTTGATGTCTTTAGTAAGGTATCTCGTGCCGAGTGGGACACTTTACTGTTTTTCTACGGCATCGTCATGTGCGTTGGTGGCCTTGGCTTCTTAGGCTATTTAAGTCTTATGTCAGAGTTTTTATATGGGCAATGGTCGGCGACCTATGCCAATGTCTTTTTAGGTATTATTTCCGCTGTTATCGATAACATTCCGGTGATGTTTGCGGTATTAGCGATGCAACCCGAGATGTCACACGGCCATTGGTTGTTGATCACACTTACCGCTGGTGTAGGGGGAAGTTTGTTGTCGGTGGGCTCCGCAGCGGGTGTGGCGTTAATGGGTCAAGCTCGAGGTTATTATACCTTTTTAGGCCATTTAAAATGGACACCGGTTATTTTCTTAGGCTATGCCGCGAGCATTGTTTGCCACTTATGGTTAAACGAACATGCTTTCAGTGTATTTGGTTAATCTGGGTGGCAGGGCTGCGATTTACAGCTCTGCCAAATAACTCTGGTAGCGCTTAACCCACTGCGGTGAAACGGGCTTTTGCTGTTGTAATATCTCGGCGATATCACTTTGCAGCAGCTGGCCTTGTACTTTGCCAATCATGGTTGGAGTTGTCACTGTGCCAGCGACAATCGCTTCTACTGCGGCAATTCCCAGCTCAGTGGCGAGTATTCGGTCTTCTGCACTTGGCGCGCCGCCACGTTGAATATGGCCAAGTACACACATGGCCGCGTTTATCTCGGTCTGATTATTCAGCTGTGCTTTTAGCGCTTGTGAGCCTCCGGGCCAAAGGTTCTCAGCCAGTACTATCATAAAGCTGCCATGCTTTTGCTGTTGTTTAGTAATGGCTGCAATTAATTGTGCTTCGATGGCTTGGTGGTTGTTGGGGTCACAGTTCTCAAAGGACAAGATGGCCTCGGCGCCACAGCTAATACCGACATGAAAAGCAATGTGGCCATTGTGGCGACCCATCACCTCAGTGATAAAGACGCGTTCAAAGGCGTTGGCGGTATCCCGGATTTTATCAATGGCGCTGGTGGCTGTGTTTACCGCAGTAGAAAAGCCAATGGTGTTATCACAGCCGGCTAAATCATTGTCTATGGTACCGGGCAAACCAATAAGCGTCCCTTGCCAATGTTGCCAATGTTGCCAAAGGGCCTCCAAGCCCCGAAATGAGCCATCGCCGCCAATAACAATAAGGGCATCCACGTGCAGTTTACGCAAGCTGTTTGCCGCTTGTTGTACGCCTTCTTCAGTGTGCATAGCCGGACACCGAGCACTTTTTAAAATGGTGCCACCTTGCTGCGTTATATCGGTGACACTGTGCGCCGATAGGCTGCAGAACTCTTGTTCAATTAAGCCGTTATAGCCATGATAAAAGCCAATACATTCAAACCCACAGCGTAGCGCTGACAGTGTCACTGAGCGAATAGCAGAGTTCATTCCCGGGGCATCGCCGCCGCTGGTTAGTATGGCTATTTTTTTACTCATGGTTGTATTCCTTGCCTGGCGCTTAGGTGATCATGATATTGGTATACTACGATATCTAGAGGCTATCAAGTTGATCTGGATTGGTATTATGCAGAGATTGGAAAAAGAAAACGACACAGAAGGTAGTACCTGTGCCGTTTGCTGTTATTGCTGTGCAATCTTTTTTTCTAACTCTTCGCGTTGCGCTGTAGGCAGGTTGTCTACCACAATTTGGTAGGAGTCATCGATCATTTTTTTAATCGCGTCCGCAGGTACTGTGCCATCTAAAATCACTGTATTCCACAGTCGCTTGTTCATGTGATAACCAGGTACCACTGATTCGTACTTATCACGTAACAATAAGGCTTCATCAGGGTCGCACTTTACATTCAACCACCAAACCGGTTCACCATTGTCATCGACTTGCCCCTCTTTCCCCTCAGTCAAAGTGGCAAACATTTTATGTTGAACCTTATATACATCTACATCTTGTGCAAAAGGTTTCGTAATAAACGTTGCAGGTTTAGCCTGCAAATATTCATGTACGCTTTTCTGATCCATAGCCCGTGTCCTTGAAGTAACAGTTAATACAACATGAAGTTAAGTTTAGCAGCTCTAAGGATAATACTGTAATTGTGTATCGGTAAAAACTATCAGATCGTCTATACCAAAGCGTGATAACGCAGAAAATTCTTGAATAAGTACAGACTTTTCATGATTTTTCTATACAACTCTCAATTTATCTTAAGACTGCAATAAAAAGTACTTTTATTCATTAAGATAGGGTTTTAGAAAATCTATTTTAACTTTCTGACCGCGGCCTTCCTAACGGTACTTAATATCCGGCTTAACTTTCATAACTAAAGTGGACAATGCTTGGAAACAATTGCCAACGCTTTATTTCCATACTTGCCACATCCCCAGCGGGGTGTTCACCAAAGCACGTGTGCTAATTTGCATGCTTGTGCGTTTTGGTGACAGAAATAGCGTTCACTTTGACTTGCCCGGCGTGTTTTGCTGAACCTCAGTTCAGCAGCACCGTATTGCGGTTATCTTAAGCGGTTATCGACACTGAGCCGCAACGCCATTGCTTTAAGACATAACCAAGATGAACTGCTAAATCCATAAGACAGTCCGCTATTAAATTAAATAATGCAAAATTTTGCAACAATATTTTCTTTTGTTGCTTAAATAGTGAGCGTTGTGTAGACTCGCTGACCGCGTTAGTAAACAGCCTGGTAAACCTTGCTTTGTGGTACCTCAGGAATAGGTATTAGCCTCTGGTGGCTTTAAAATACCTATTAAGAAACAAAGCAATAGCTAATTGGCTTTGCCGTACTGTGCAGTTCAAGGTCATAACATGGAAATGAGTTATCGCTAACGATGTATGCAGCTACGCTGTTAAGTAGAAAACGATTTGTTGGAGTCGCCGTGATTTTTGTCATCCTAGCTTTACTGTGTGCCATAACCATTTATACCCAAGCGCTGAAAACCGGGATGCCGCAACGGCGCTGGTTCACCTTGGCGTTGTTTAGTGGCCCAATTGCATTAATCTTATTTCGAGTGCATTACCGTAGAGCTTGGTTACGACGCTGTGGCAATTTGGTGAGGTGGCTGCCATAACAGATATGAGTGTTACTGCACTAATTGCAGGTTCGGGGCATGTTCGGGTTGTTGGTGTTGCAGTAGGAATTGCTCAAACTCAGCGCTAGATAAAGGCTTTGAGAAATAGTATCCCTGCACCGTCTGACAGTTGAGCTGCTCTAATAATTGCAGCTGCTGCTTTTGCTCAACGCCTTCGGCAACGACATGTAAGTCGAGGTTATGGGCGATGGTAACGATGGAATCGACCATGTTACGGCCACGCTCGTTCCCCATGTCATCAATAAAGGCTTTATCCACTTTGAGCGTATTCAGTGGGAACTGTTTTAAGTAGGCCAATGACGAATAGCCGGTACCAAAGTCATCCATGGCCAAATGTATACCGCGAGCACTGAGTGACTGCATGATGTCGATGGCTTCTTTGGGGTCATCCATTACCGTGCCTTCCGTGATTTCTAGTTCAAGAAAGTAAGACGGCAGTTGGTTCTTTTGTAAAATGATATCAATGCGAGTAGTTAAGTCTGGCAGACTAAATTGTTTCGCTGATAGGTTGACGGCTACTCGACCATTAAACAGTCCCTTGTCTATCCAGCGTTTAACATCTTGGCATGCTTTATCGAGCACCACTTCACCAATGTCGATAATCTGCCCAGTTTCTTCGGCGATGGGAATGAACACTCCCGGGCTGATGACGCCTTTTTTGGGCGTAATAAAGCGCACTAATGCTTCCATACCTACCAGCTCACCGGTTTTGATGTTCATTTTAGGTTGGTAATAGACCACGAAGTGATCTTCTTTAAGGCCATAGCGCATCAAGTTTTCTATTTGCAGTCGCTTAACCGCTTGCTCATTCATCGAATCGTTGAAAAATAAGTAGTGGTTGCCTTTTTGTTTCGCGTGATACATCGCAGTATCTGCATTTTTCAGCAGGCTTTCTGGCGATTTGCCATCTTCTGGGCATAGCACAATGCCCACCGATGAGGTGATCACCAGCTCATGATTGGCGATGCGAAACGGCGTTGCTATCGCGGCTAGAAACTGTTTTGCCGTGCGGGTTATGGTGTGAATGTCGTTGGTGCCAGTAATAATAAGTGCAAACTCATCGCCGCCAAGGCGGTAAAAGGTATCTTGCTGACGTGCTAACTTATTGAGGCGCATGGCAAGCTTTGCCAGTAGGGTGTCGCCTAGTTGGTGGCCCAGAGAATCGTTGATTTTTTTAAAGTTATCGAGGTCAAACACCAGCAGCGCATGGTGGGTACCTTGCTGTGACAGTTTTTGTAGATTGGTGAAAAACAAATTACGGTTAGGCAGCCCAGTGGTTCTATCACGGTTTGAGAGGTTATGCAGTTGTGATTCGGCTTTTTTACGCTCGGTTAAATCGGAGTAGACCACCACGTAATTGGTGATTTGGCCATGGTTATTCTTAATCTCGTCAATGGTGATCTCCATTGGCAATAACACATCCGCGGCATTTCTGAGCTTTAACTCTTCTTGCCAATGCTCAGTTTGCTGTAATTGCGATTTAACCTGAGCAATAAACTTATTGTCGTACCCTGGCAGGGTAAATTGTTTATTGAGGTAATGCTCCCGTTGACCGCCAAAGAGCTTAAGGTAACTGGGGTTGAGGTCGACTAAAAAGTAATCTTTGTCGTAAATGGCGATGGCATCAGTAAGTGATTCAACGCACTTAGCAAATAGGTTTAAACGCTCTTCGGTGTTCTTAAAGTGACCAATATCGCGAACCGTACCTGTCATCCGTAGCGGGTTTAGGTTATCGTCTTTTTCAATTATTTTGCCGCGGTCTAACACCCAGTGATACTGACCTAAATCGTCTTTAATGCGGTAGCTGGCCTCAAAGAAAGGCGTTTTTTCAGCAAAATGTTGTTTTAATAGTTTTTCGACAATGTGGACATCTTGGGGGTGAATGCGGTTTTGGTTGGGGATGCTATTGCCTTGCTTGGCGGAATTCATATTGTATTTGTCATTAATCCGGATGATTTCACCAGATTGAATGTTCCAGTCCCACAGCGTATCGCCACTGCCTTCAATGGTGCTTTTAAAGCGTTGCTCTGAATGCTTTAATTGTCGGGTTGACTTTTTTAACCGTTGATTTGACCACAATAAGTAGGGAATCGAAAGTAAAGCCAACGCACACGGAAACAGCCAAGCAAGTTGCGGGGCTGTTAACAGAGATACACTAGCGTAGCTTGGGCTAGTGAAAAGCGATAAAACAAAGACAATCTTTATTATTGTTAGGTGTCGGCTCATAGAGTATGTAATTTAAAACTGCAATCTCTAATCTAAATCAAGCCTTGGGCTGAGTCAAAAAGAAAAAGGCAATTACCGCAAAAAGCACGATAACTGACCGCTTTTTCTAAGCTTGAGATAAAATAACTATGAATTACATTGCACTGAGCAAGTGGGTGGTTAAGGTAAAGAGTGGCTGAAAGCCTACTCGCTAGGCTTTCAAGCTGAAATTTTATGTGGTTGCAGTTAGTTACAGGTGAAAATTAACCTTGCTCTATTTGCATCCAGCATGTCATTGATATAATTGCTTACCTCTGCCAAGGTCAACATATCTAACGCTTCTATTAAGCGAGCTTGCATATCAAATTGGTGGAAGTCGTTAGTGATGGCAATCCAGAGCCGTTGTGCGCGCAGGCGTAAGTTTTTATCCCGCTCTGAAATGTGCAGTAGCAAGCCTTCTTTGGCACGTTGCCAAGTGTCTTCATCAATTGCTTCTAGCTGGGCAGCGAACTGCTGTAAAAATAAGCGGTGGCGGTCAAGCAAATGCTGGCTGTCGTAGTTCGGCGATTGTATGTAGAAGGCAATTCCGGCGCGGGTATTAAAAGGTGCGTAACCGGCGCCAACCAAGTAGCCCAGTTGCTCTTGCGAACGCAATTGATCGAAATAGTCTTGGTTGATGAGGTGATTCACCGCCATCATGGTGACTTTTTCTTTTACTGAGTCAGTTTGCGACTGGAAGTATTCTATAAATGCATGATCACTGCCATCACGGGTAATGGCATCGGTTAGTGTGTCAGTAACCTCGGTTAATGGTCGCTTTAAATCATCGAGTATTTCGCTGTCGACAAACAAGGCGTGTACTGCTGTTTTCAATTGCTGAGCATGCTTTATTTGCCAATTACCATGCATAAACGCTTTGACATGAATGGCGGAGAAAAATGCTTTGCGGAACAATTGAAACTCATTAAAGCTGACGCTTTTCAGGGCGCTAGCTAAGTCTTCAGGGCTTGGGTTCCACGGCATCAAATGGGCACCGAGGCGACTAAACAACTCACTAACGGGTTTGTTTTTATTGTGACTGCGCCAATGGCGGATCAGCTGCTTTTTGTACTCAGCAAAGCGTGCGGCATGGATTGGCTGGTGTAGTAGGGCATCTACTAATTCCAAAATTAAGGTGGTTTGGTTACCTGTAAGACCTGCAGTGTGCAGCGTCAGCCCCCCTTGGTGGGAGTTGATATGATAGCTTAACCCTGCCAACTCGGCACTGTAAAAACGCTCCGCTACGGCGTCCATAAACAGATCAGCAAATAAGCGTGATAACGCCATGTGTTTATAGCATTGCACCGATGGTGCTGAGTCTATCTCAAGATAAAAATGGCCTTTAGTTACTCGAAAGGTCACATCTTGTTTAAACCAAAACTCAAACCCTGGTTGCTCGGCTAAGCGAATCGGTTTGTCTTGCGATGATTCAACCGGGTGGAGTGGGTTACTGGCACTTAAATAAGGGTTAATCGCTGGCAGTGCCATTTGCGGCAAAGGCATACTTACTTTTGCTAACGATTCTAACCACTCAGGTGCTAAAGGTTGAATACTGTATGGCGTGTTATACCACTTAGCTTGCTTGTTAACGTAGGCATCAGGATGGATTAACACTAGGCGCATATTGTGTGGTGTTAGGTATGACAACAATTCATTATGCTGAGCTTCACAAAAGCCATCCATACGATAATCGCCATAAAGAAAGTCTTGTTGTTGATAATGGTGCATGTTGACACTAACCGAGTTCACCCACTCTAGTGTGCGGCCGATTTCTTGGTTATCAAAGGCAATATTTAATAGCGTGCTTTTGTCTTGATAGAGCCGTGGCAGGGCAATGACGTTTTGCTTGATCAGTGCCAAGTATTCAAACAGCATTTCGACAATGTCTTCGTAGTACTCAATGCCTTCGTCGGTAAGTGCAAAGCTGACGTTAAAGTCGCGAAAGTTGCTCCCCGTGATACCGCCCCCGGCAGACAGGGCGTTAATCCAACCTTGAGACTTCAATATCGAGTACAAAGAGCCTTTGCCTTCATATCCCAATAAATGGGCAAGAAAACTAACGCTTTTGTGTTTGTAGAGGTCGGCCGGGTTGGGCATGGCAAAGCTGACGATCAACTTTTGCATATGCTTACGAGGCTTTATTTGTAACTCCTGACAGAGATCGTCAGGGCGATACATTGGCGTTTCAATAGCCGGCTTAACTTCGCTGCTGCCACGAATACATTGAAACACTTGGCAATAATGATTTAACTGTTTCAGCGGTTGAGGTGCTGCGATGACTAAGGTCATCCATTGCGCCTGATAGTGGTGCTGAAAAAAAGCCTTTAACTCAAGCGCTATATTTTGTTCACCATCGGCAAGTGTTTCGCGTGTGCCCACAGAGAACTTGGCAAATGGATGAGCCGGGTTAATGGTTTCTTTGTGCACTTGATAAATGCGGCGGCCGTCGTCTTTTATTTTTAGTTTAAACTCGGCATCAATGGCTTCACGTTCTTTTTCGCTGTCATTGGGGCTTAAAAGTGGTGCAATAAAGAACTGACTGAACCGCTCTAATGCCGGCTGCAGTTGCTCAGCGTCGCAATCGAAGTAATAGCTAGAGTGCTCAGTGCTAGTCCAAGCATTGGTTTGGCCGCCATGCTGACTAATAAATTGAGAAAAACTGCCCGACTCAGGATAAGCCTCGGTGCCAAGAAATAACATATGCTCAAGAAAATGAGCCATGCCTTGACGGTGTTCGGGGTCATCAAAGTGGCCAACATTAACGGTTAATGACACGGCGCATTTTGCAATAGAGGCATCATTAACAAGGAGCACTCTTAGACCATTGTCCAGTGTTATAAATTGGTACTGCCGACTATCATTATTACTCAGTTTCAATACGCTGCTGCCGATAAATTAGTTAAAAGTAATTGCAGGTAACTGGAATTTCATTTCCCGTTAATGCTTCATTTGTTTTAATATAGCGAACAAATCGGTGATTTAGCTACCGGTTTAGTCTAAATTAATCATAAGGTGCTGAATAGTATGAAGACAATCCTGATTATGCGTCATGGCGAAGCGCAAGCGCTGCGCAGCACTGATGCCAACAGGGAGTTAACCGAGCACGGAGTACAGCAAGCACAACACATGGCCACTTGGTTAAAGCAGCATTATCAAGTTGATGCGGCATTGATCAGCCCATTTGTACGTGCCCAGCAAACGGCAGCCCAGGTGTTGCAGCCACAATCCCCACAATTTGTGGAAACCTGTGAAGATATTGTGCCAAGTGGTACGGCAAATACGGCTATTGATTATCTTGAAACCTTAATCTCATTAAACCCGCAGTTAAACACTTGGTTGCTGGTGGCACACATGCCCATCGTCAGCTACTTAGTTGATCAATTGTGCCCAGACAATATGCCTATTTTTAATACTGCAGCAATAGCAGTGATTAACTACAATGAAGAGTCTGGCCGCGCCGAGTTTGTAGCAATGGAAACTCCAGAGCGCTGAAGCGATTAAACTCAGGCCGGTTTTTTTCCTTAAATCGGTCTAATGTCCTATTTCTAATTCATATTGAACTTTACTATTCTGCCACAGTCATATTGACCAGTAACGACTTTCGGTAATATGACCGTTACCGACTATGTTTTGGTTCTTGTTTGGGCGCAAGTGGCAAAACATCACAGCATCTATTATGAGTTATCACGACTTCGACCTCGTGAACGCTTCAATTGATGTTGTTTCTGTTGTCGGTAAAGGTTGGAAGGGTGAACATTTGTGCTTGGTTTTCGAAAGGACAAATGTCCGCTTTTTGTGGTTTTTTGTTGCTAAATGTTGTGAACTGTCAGCTAACATAGCTAAAAGTTGTAAAAAATTGACTTTTTTAGTTCGGTTTATGAAGCAAAGTAAAAATTTGCTGCTATAATTAGCGCCGTCTCGTTCAGCCGTGCAAATTTGTATCGCACTCTCAATTGCAAGGTCCGCGTTAATAGAAAAACGCGTAAAATTGAACGTTCACGCCACGTGAAACGGCGCCCAAAACATATACCGTTGAACATAGAGTGCACTAAAAGGTCGAAATCCAACATGAAAGCAATGAAAAGATCCACGTTAGCAACGTTAATCAATGCTACGTTGTTCTCTGCTGTAGCAGGTACTTCATTTTCTGCCCTTGCTGAAGAAGAGCAAGCAAAATCAAACCAACTAGAAGTAATCCAGATTACTGCGCGTAAGCGTGTTGAGAACGCACAAGAGGTGCCTGTTTCAGTATCAGCACTGCAAGGTGATGGCTTAAACGCTTATAGTTCTGCGGGTATGGATATTCGTTTCATGAACGCGAAAATTCCAAGTTTATCTGTGGAATCTTCTTTTGGTCGTACTTTCCCACGCTTTTACGTTCGTGGTTTAGGTAACACGGATTTCGATCTAAACGCATCACAACCGGTTTCGTTGGTTGTCGATGAAGTGGTTCAAGAAAACCCTATTCTTAAAGGCTTTCCAGTTTTTGATATTGCACGCATCGAAGTGTTACGTGGTCCTCAGGGCACACTATTTGGTCGTAACACGCCTGCGGGCCTAGTAAAGTTTGATACAGTAAAGCCTAGTCAAGACTTTGATGGTTATGCAGCCCTTTCATATGGTAGCGGTGGTGCCACTGACTTTGAAGGTGCGGTAGGTGGTTCTGTAACGGATCGCTTATCAACTCGTATTTCAGCGCTATGGCAAGAAAAAGAAGACTACATCGACGTCAAAGCCCCAGGCTTTGAAAAAGCAGACTCACTAGGTGGCTACAACGAGCAAGCTGTACGTGTGCAGTTCTTATATGAAGGTGATAACTTCAACGGCTTACTTAACTACCATTATCGTGATCTTGATGGTCGTCCTATCGCATTCCGCGCCAACTTAATTGAAGCTGGCAGCAATAACATCAACCCAATTTATGACAACGACGTGGTATACCACGACGCTGCTTCTCGTGCGACACAACAAGTTCAAACTCAAGGTGCGAGCTTAAAGCTTGAGTGGGATTTGGATCAGCACACTGTGACATCAATCTCTGCTTGGGAGAGTGCTGAAATTTATTCTCGTGCCGACGTTGACGGTGGTTACGGTGCGGTATTCCTTGATACACAAGGTCCAGGAGTGATCCCGTTTGCTTCAGAAACCGCAGATGTTATTCCAGATCACGACCAATATACTCAAGAGCTTCGCCTATCTAGCAACTTTGCCGGTGACTACAACTATCAAGTTGGGGTTTTCTTATTTGAAGAAGACCTAGAAATCGAAAGCTATAGCTTTGATACCTTTGCTTACGATGCTAGCCTTGACCAATTCGGTGCGCAAAACGGTTTCGCACTGCAGCAGCAAGAGACTTCTGCTTGGGCGTTATTTGGTTCATTTGACTACTCAGTATCTGATGCACTTAAAGTGACTGCAGGTCTTCGTTACTCAGACGATGACAAAGACTTTTACGCTATGCGAACTAAAAACCCAACTCCTTGGAACGGTTCGCCAGATGTACTTGATGGTCGTGCAAATCCAAGCGACAGCCACGTTAGTTGGGATTTAAGTGCTACTTATAAACTTACCGATGATGTTAATCTGTTTGGTCGTATTGCTAATGGTTTCCGTGCGCCAAGTGTTCAGGGTCGCATCTTATTCGGTGATGTCGTCACAGTAGCTGAGTCAGAAACGACTAACTCGATTGAAGCGGGTATTAAATCAGACGTGTTAGATGGCTCAGGTCGTGTTAACGCAACCGTATTCTATTACAAAATGAATGATCAGCAGCTTACTGCTGTAGGTGGTGGCGCTAACTTTAACCGCCTAGTTAATGCCGACGAGACCACCGGCTATGGTTTTGAGCTTGATACTGAATGGGTACTTACAGACGAGCTTAATGCAACATTCAACCTTAGCTATAACAACACCGAGCTTAACGACAATAACTTAGCTGTTCAGGTCTGTGCTCAGTGTACGGTAACAGATCCGCTTAATACTGAAGGCCTAGCTGTGCTTGATGGCAACAGCCTACCGCACGCGCCAGAGTGGATTGCCAATGCAACATTACGCTATACCAAAGAAACTGAAAATGGTGAGTTTTTTGTATACGGCGATATGTCATACCGCAGCGAAATCGACTTCTTCTTGTATAAATCGGTAGAGTTTGAAGGTGAAGCTCTGTTTGAAACCGGCCTACGAGCTGGTTACCTATGGTTCTCCGGTGACAATGAATATGAAGTTTCAGTATTTGCTCGTAACTTATTCGACGAGCAGGTTGTTATTGGTGGAGTTGATTTCAACAACAACACCGGTATGCTGAATCAAGAGCGCTTTGTTGGTGCAGAATTTAAAGTAAAATTCTTCTAATTCACACCACAGTGATTATAATGAATATGCCAAAGCCCGCTTAATGCGGGCTTTTTACTATCAGCTTTTATTTTGACATTTTTATGATGGGAGTCGCTATGTCAGGTTTTTGGAATTACCGTGTAATTTTCTGTGAAGCAACCAAAACAGAGCCTGAGCTCTATCAAATCCACGAAGTAGAATATAACCTTAACGGTAAGGTGACGAATTGGTCTGAAACCGGTGCCGCACCTTTTGGGCGTACCATAGAAGAGTTGCAGGCCGATAGCCAAAGGTTACAATCTGCTTTCGAAAAACCCATTTTAAAAGTGGTAAGACAGCCTCGGGGTTACACCTTGGTTGAAGTGGAGTCGGGCGAGGAAGCGTCGGCAGAGCCGCCTGCTGGTCTACAGCAATAATGGCCTAATACGAGACACAGTATAAACACGCTTGAGCTGGAAGGGCAGAACCGCTCAGCGCTTCTGCTTGAATTGAGAAAAGCAAGAGTAAGGTAGAGAGTATAATGCGTTTTCAAGCGGTATTGTTTGATTTTGATGGCACCTTAGTGGATTCAGAGGCATTGCACTATCAAAGTTGGATGCAAGTGTTGGCGCCTCTTGGGGTATCTTACACTGAGCAAGCGTTTTGCCATGAGTTCTCTGGTATACCGACCCTAGAGGCGGCAAACATACTCAAACAGCGACATCAGCTAGCGCCATCGGCAGCCTCTTTATGTGACGATAAAAACGCACACTTTGTTGCCGTGGTAAGCGAAGTGGCGCCGACCCTCATGCCTTTCGCTCAAACCGTTGTCGAGCAAAGTGCCAAGCAAATGCCCATCGCTTTGGTGACGGGGAGCAGCCGTGCTGAAGCCATTCCAGCGTTAGTCAGCCATGATCTCTTGCCATTGTTTGATGTGGTGATCTGTAAAGACGATGTTGAACAGCCAAAACCTCACCCAGAGCCATACCTACAAGCGTTAGCGCAGCTTGGGGTCGCCGCCAGCCAAGCTGTTGCCATTGAAGACAGCCACACAGGGTTGCAATCAGCAAAGTCTGCTGGGCTGTGTGCGGTGGCTATTCCCAATAGCCACTCTCAGGTGCAAGACTTAAGCATAGCGGATCAGCAATTTAATAATTTAGCTGCGTTTTATCAGTGGCTTAGAAATTAGCCACGAAAGGAATTTTACAAACCAGCTGAGCTGTGCAATGTTTAAGCAGTTAGATGTTACTCTTCACTGCAAAGGATATTGCTATGAAAACGATGCTTTTAGGACTGCTTTTTTACAGCTTTTCACTGTTTAGTGCCGAGCCTCCAGCCACTCAGCTTGCCGCTATTTATCAAGGTCATGAAGCCATATCAGAGTATTTAGTGAGTGAAAAATACGATGGCGTCAGGGCGGTGTGGAATGGTGAGCAGCTGCTTAGTCGTGGTGGCCATGTGATCCATGCGCCAGATTGGTTTACGCAAGGCTTGCCCAATGTTTGGTTAGATGGTGAGTTATGGGCTGGCTACAAAAACTTTGCCTTTGTCAGTGGGGTTGCTCGCCGTCAGCAACCAAACGATAGCCATTGGCGGCAAATCACCTATTATATTTTTGATGCTCCCGATAAAACGACTCCTTTTGTTAAGCGGTATCAGCATTATAAACGCCTTATTGACGAGTTAAATATCCCTCATATTCAAGCCGTAGAGCAGCTTGCGTTGCAAAACCGCCAAGCGTTAAATCACTACTATGATGCCGTGTTAGAGAAAGGGGCCGAAGGGCTCATGCTACATCGTAAAAATGCCTTACATAAACCTGGGCGCAGCAGTGATATTGTCAAGTATAAGCCTTATCAAGATGCCGAGGCCATTGTGCTTAAGCACTTACCTGGTAATGGCAAATATAAAGGCATGATGGGGTCGTTGTTGGTAAAGGACGAGCGAGGTAAGCAATTTAAAATCGGCACCGGCTTTAGCGATGCCGAGCGCAAAGCGCCGCCAGCGGTTGGTAGTCGCATCACTTTTCGTTACCAAGGTTACACCAAGTTTGGCAAGCCAAGGTTTGCACGCTTTTTGCGGATGCGACCGGCGCTGTAAAAGGCTGATTAAAACCCGCCTAGCAGAGAAAATTAGTCGGCGCGACCCATAAACTTAGATTCAGCGGTATTGATTTTAATTTTATCACCGCTTGAGATGTGCTCTGGAACTTGCACCACTAAGCCCGTAGTGAGGGTGGCAGGTTTAGTTCGAGCACTAGCAGAAGCGCCTTTTATCGACGGTGATGTTTCTGTAATGACCAACTCCACGCTGGATGGCAAGTCGATTGAAACAGGAGAGCCTTGTACCAGTACCACCGATAAGCCTTGAGTGGCTTCGTCAATAAACAGCAGTTGTTCGGCAATGCTGTCTTTATTGAGGTGATACGGGGTGTAATCTTCGTCATCCATAAACACGTATTCATCGCCATCGATGTAAGAGAGCACGGCACCGCGGCGATTGAGATCGGCTAATGTGAGCATTTCTTCTGCTTTAAAAGTTTGGTCAACCTTAGAGTTATCAACCACATCGTACATCCGCATACGATACAAGCTGCCGCCAGCACGACCTTGTGGTACCGAGCGCTCAATGTCTCTAACAATCATTACGCGGCCGTTATATTCAATGGCAGCATGTTTTTTTATTTCACTAGCCTTGGGCATGAGTTCTTCCTAACAAAAAAAGTTGCTTAAATATAATCACTTTTAGGGCTTTTTGCGAGCGTAAATAAATCTAGATAGGGGATAACATCAAAACGACAGAGTGGGTGACCACGGTGGTAATTATATGCTTTAAAGTAAGAAGGGTTGTGTAGAGAAAGCGCCGCAGGGCAGCGGCGCTGGATGATTAGTCAGAGTTTAGTTTATCTTGTGTTTTGCTATCAAAATCACTGGCATCATGTCGCTCGTGGAGCTGTTCATGGGGCTCTCCCCAAGTTCGGTTCACCATCTTGCCACGCTTTACAGCCGGGCGCGCAGCAATTTCGGCTGCCCAGCGGATGACATGCTCATAGCCATTGACGTCGAGAAACTCTGCGGCATCATACAGATGCCCCTGCGCCAGCACGCCATACCAAGGCCAAATGGCCATATCGGCAATGGTATACTCATCGCCACAAATGTACTGATTATTAGCCAGATGTTGGTTAAGCATATCGAGTTGCCGCTTTACTTCCATGGTGTAACGATTAATTGGGTACTCGAAATACTCTGGTGCATAGGCATAAAAATGACCGAAGCCACCGCCAAGCAAGGGGGCGGCGCCCATTTGCCAAAAGAGCCAGTTTAAACATTCGGTGCGTTTCGCCGAGTCTTGCGGAATAAAAGCATTAAACTTCTCCGCGAGGTACAGCAAGATAGAGCCTGACTCGAACACTTTGGTCGGTGTTTCTGTACTGGTATCGAGTAAGGCGGGGATTTTGGAGTTAGGGTTTAGTGCAACAAAACCAGAACTAAATTGCTCTCCAGCCATAATATCGATGAGAAAGGCATCGTATTCGGCGCCACTGTGGCCAGCAGCAAGCAGTTCTTCTAATAATATGGTGACCTTAACACCATTGGGTGTGGCTAGGGAGTATAATTGCAGAGGGTGTTTACCTTGAGGGAGTGACTGTTGATATCTGGAACCTGCCGTGGGGCGGTTTATGCTAGCAAACTTATTGCCATCATCTGTTTGCCATGCGTGTTGCCATACTTTGGGTGGGGTATAACCCGATGTACTCATGTAAGACTCCTTCTGTCACAAAACTATTCATTAGTATAGACACTCGAAGTGAAAAGAAAATGAACAGTAGGTAAAAATCCTATCTGTTCATCTTATTATTGACTTCGCTTTAAGCCATCACTACGTTCGCTAATGCCGCTTCGTTCATTACGATTACTTCGGCACGTTTAAAAAAGTTAAAATCAGTAGCCGTAGCACTGGTGTAAGCCCCCATCATTGCGGTGACAACTATGTCACCATTATCTAACTGTGGTAAGGCTATATTCTCACTAATTACATCAATACTGTCACAAGTAGGCCCTGCTAACACACTGGGGTATAGCTCAGCACTTTGTTTTAGCGTTCGAATAGGGTACGGCGCTGCATCAAACATCAAACCACTGAAGGAACCATAAATACCGTCATCAAGATAATACCAAGTGTGCTCACCTCTTTGTGCTTGCCCCATGACAGAGGCCACACTTAACATGGCATTGGCTACGATAAAGCGTCCCGGTTCGGCAATAACCTGAACTGTTTGTGGCAGGCCTGCTAGAGCAGCATTAATTGGCTTGCAAAAATCAATAATATCAATTTTTTCATCTGCATAGCTAACAGGGAAACCACCACCAATATCCAATGTACTTAATGCCGGCAAGCCGAGCTTGACGGTTTGCTGCATAATCTCATTACAGCTATTTATGGCTGCAACATACTTACTTGCACTTTTGGTTTGCGAGCCAACATGAAACGATAACCCTTTAATGTGGATCTGCCAGGCTTTTGCTTGGGTCATCAGTGCAATGGCTTGTTGTGGGGTACAACCAAATTTTTTCGATAAATCGGCATAGGCATCGCTGTTACGAAAGCTTAGTCTGATCAAAAGCTCCACTTGGCCATGATAAGGGCGAAACTTTTCTAGTTCGTTAATATTGTCCACCACAAACACGTTGCAACCATAAGCGAGGGCATCACGAATATCGCTATCTCGCTTAATAGGGTGGGTGTGTATGGTACGCTCAGCTGGCACGCCAACAGAACGTACTAACTCGATTTCACCGCTGGTGGCAAGATCAAAATGTGCGCCTTCTGCCAATAAGGTTCTCACTACTGCAGGGTGCGGCAGCGGCTTTAACGCAAAATGATGCACCACGCTTGGCAACGCCTGGCATAACAGCTGGTACTGTTGACGCACTGATTGACAGTCGAGCAGTAATAGCGGCGAACCAAATTGCTGTACTAGATTGGTTATTAAGGTTTCATCTACCGCAAACGGCAAGTGAACGGGTCCAAGGGGTAACGCTGGTTGTGCCATAGAGCCTCCAAATGGGAATGAGCGTCATCAAGCGTGCCAAATTCATTACGGCACAGTTAAAGTCACTCTTGGATAGTTGCTCTATCGCCTTGCCACCCATTAGGGTGATGTACTCGGATTGGCTATCAGCAAGAAGCGCTGCAATAGTAGTGGTGAAGATTTCTGGATGCAATAAAAATAAGCACGAAAAAATTTGCTCAATACGATAAAAAATGCCGATCAAAGTGACCGGCATTTTGCAATCGGTTGGAGGTTAGAACACCACCGTTTGTGTCGTTGAACAAGTGTCTGTGCTGCCTTGTTCACAAACTTGGTAGCCGTATGAGCCGCCGCCTTTGGTATTGATAGTGTCTGTGTAACTATTATCATTGCTGGTTGTTACAATTTTACTACCATTGCGATAAATATCGACTTGTGAAGTACCAGCGCCTGACCAGTTCAGATCGGCATACTTAGTGCCTTTTTGCTTATAGCCAGATGCCGTTAGGTCGATTGCTGCAGGGTTATCACCACCGCCAGAACCATCGCCGCCACCGGCACAGTCATTAGCTGTTAAGTAGGCGCTAGCATCTGCAGCCTTAACAATACCGTAGCCAAAGTAGTTATCTTTGCCTGCAGCACCGGCATCTTCTGCTGTTGCCTTAAGCGCGCTACGGATCTCTTCACCAGTACAGCTTGGGTGATTTGACCAAACCAGTGCTGCAAGACCTGCAACCGCTGGAGTTGCCATGGATGTACCGCTCATGAAGCCATAATCACTAGTACCAATACTAATGCTCGCCGTTGTTGCTGCCATTAGTGCTGAGCGATCTTCGTATGCGGCACCAACCGCTGGAATAGTCGTAGTGTTAGTGTCACCTAGCGTGCCGTATAGCATGCCTGGCTCATTATTCACAATAACCGCACCAATGCCGCCTGACGCTTCGCAGTTTGCCACTTTGTCATGGAATGAGATATTGCCACGGTCAATTAAGCAGACTTTACCGCTTGCTGCGCTGTCTGTGGCTTCCGCTGTGCTCATAAAGTAGAAGTCACCGGTTGCAGATCCGCTGTTTTCCATTGCTGAGCTTGCGTAGGCACTGCCATCTGCAGTCATGTTGGCAGAAGTAGCCATATCTGCAGGGTAAGTTGAAAGGGTATCAACACCGCCTGCGGTTACTTCGACACAGATGTGCTCGTCATTAGTGGCTTTTTTGCCACGGCCAGAAGTACAGCTTGGGAACTGTGAGAAGTCTGCAATGTTGTTATCCGCATCGTTTGCACCAATCATCATTACTGATGGGTAACCAGCTGGGTATGAACGTACGTCGTTGCCATCATTACCTGCTGCTGCAACCACTAAACCACCGGCATTGCTGAAGTTTTCAAACGCATTTGATTCAGTGCTGTTTGAACCACCGCCACCAAGGCTCATGTTGATGATGTTAGCACCTGCTTGTGAACACAGGTTTGCTGCATGAGCCAGATCAGATGAATAACCCCAGCCTTCTGCGTTGAATACTTTAATGATGTGCATTGGTACACCTGGTGCCATACCTACTACACCTAGGCCATTGTTTGCCGCACCTATGGTACCTGCTACGTGAGTACCGTGAGGGCCGCCGTGCTCGTACCAGTTGCCAGTGCCACTGTCATTGTCACCAGTGATATTGCCCCAGATAAAATCAGGGTTAGATTGATCAAGACCAGAATCAATAACGCACACTTTCATGCCAGCGTTAGCATCAAAAGTGAGTTGATCTGCTTGTGATTGGTATACCGCATAAGGAGTGATCTGCTGTTGCATTGGATCACCAGCATCATCATTATAAATGCCTAGCGGGTAACGCTTTTGGTCAGCTTCAATCAGTTTGATATGTGGGTTGTTTAGAAGTCCTTTAACTTGGCTTAAATCCTTTCCTGCAAATGTAGCGGCGAAGAAGCCATTGCCATCAACATGTAGCTCAGCTCCTAGCTTCTTAGCAAGCGCCTTTACAACACCTTTTTTAGAGTTATCGACTTGAATGATGTATCTGTCATCAGATGCGTTTGCCTGTGCCATAGCGCAAGCGCCTGCGATTAGAAGTGCCCCAGTTAACTTGTTTAATTTCATTGTTATTTTCTCATTTACATTGCGTGAATACATTTGTAAATAAAAGGTAACAACCTAGTAACGTTGGTTAGCATATAACCAGTTTCGTGGTCACGTAAAAGGTAAATTATGCGGATTTATGAAATGAATAAGAATATTTAATTGCTTCTATATAATGTATGGTTATGACAGGACGTCTAACCATACATCACAGTTATCAAAATGGGGACTAGATCAGCTGGCGCTATGTAACTGGTGGCGACGTTCACTTGCCAGTAACAACAAAAAGGGTATGACCAGCAATAAATGCAGTGCTAATTGCATTGGTGCAGTTAATCCCAGTGGTTGCGTTAAGGTGGCAAGTACTCCGGCACCACTCATCTGCAGTACCCCAATGAGAGCGGAAGCTGTTCCCGCTTGTTTGGCAAACCCGGATAGCGCTTTACCTGCTGCAGCGCCTAAGGTAAAGGCAAAGCCGATGGAAGCGAGGTACATAGGTAACACAAAATGCATGACCTGAGTTTGCGGTAACATCAGCAGCAACAAGCCACCAAAGCTAAACAGCGATAGGCCAAAAATAAGCGCACGCTGACTATTGCGCTTAATAAAGTGTGGTGCGATAAAGCTTGCAGCAATGCTCACTACCGCATTGCCGGTAAACCAAGTGGTAAAATCCGCAACACTGCCTGACATTTCCTCCATGATCCAACCCGGTGCGGAGATAACAAACACCAGCATGGCGGCCATGCCGAGCATGGTTAAGGCAGCATTAAATACAAACGTAGCGTCATTAAACATGGGCTTAAAGCGCCGCAAATCAAGAATATGACCACTGTAATGGGTGTCACTAGGGCGTGTCTCACGATATAAAACAGCAACCAATAGTAAGCCTAATAAGGCAAACCCAGCCAAGAAACTAAAGTTACTTTGCCATCCAAATTTCACCGTAAGCCAGGCGCCTAAGATGGGGGCCAAGGCTGGAATAAAGCAAACAATACCATTGAGGTAGGTGATCATTTGCCCCGCGCCTTTATGGCCAAAGCTATCTCGAACAATAGCAAAGGCACAGACAAAGGTGGCACAGGCCCCAAAGCCTTGTAACACTCGTGCGGCCATCATGGTCAACCAGGTGGTTGCAAGACTCGCGGTAATGGCGCCGAGAGCAAACAAGCAGATGCCAATTAACACTATGGGTTTGCGACCAAACTTATCAGCTAACGGTCCTGCAATCAGTTGCCCTAAGCCCACCGCCAACATGTAGATGCTTACCGTTTGTTGGATTTGAGCTATGCTGGCATTAAGGCTATTTTCCATTGCCACAAAAGCTGGCAAGTAGAGATCGATACCCAGGGGGCAAAAAATAATAAGCAGTGCGAGAATAAAAATAAGGGCTTTTGAATTTGACTGTGCCATGACGTCTCCTTTTGCCGGCTATTGTATTGCGAGAAAATAGAAAAGACAGGACAAAGCGCCGATTTGACAAAATTTTTCTATGGTCGTCAGGACGCCAGTTGATTAACTGGTCAGATGTGTTAATTTTAACAAAATTGGATTGGAATAATATGTTATGGCATCTGCGATAGTAAAAACCTATAAACGTTTAAACTGGTTACCGTTTGGTAAATGGCTATTCAGTAAGGCCGTATGCCGAAAAGCACCTTATTTTGGCACCATCAAGCCTAAAATTACGCAACTTCAGCCAGGGCTGTGTAAAGCAACCATGCCTAATCGCAAAGCGGTGCACAACCACATCGGTACGGTACACGCCATTGCTATGTGTAACTTGGCTGAGTTAGTTGGTGGAGTCATGACGGATGCCACAATTGATCATAAAAGCCATCGCTGGATCCCCAAAGGGATGACGGTGCAGTATCTCGCCAAGGCGGAAACGGATTTAGAAGCCGTTGCGCAAATCGACTACCCGCGCACATGGCAAGACAAAGAAGATTTAATTGTTCCAGTGGAGGTATTTAATAGCTCTGGAGAAAAAGTCTTTCACGCTGATATTAATATGTATATCAGCGCCAAGCAGAAAAAGTAGTTATCGAGCGGCTATTGTTTGTCTGAGCTGGCGATGGCCGTGACATTACTTTTTTCATGAATATGGGTTAACTTGCCATCGATATGGGCGCCGGCAGCAATGGTTAGGGTTTCATGTTCAATATTGCCATAGACCTTAGCGCTGGGCTGTAATGTGACTTCTTTAGCATGAATATCGCCCTCAATCTTGCCTAAGATAATTAAGGTGTCGGCGTTAATGTTGCCCTTTACCACGCCTTTTTCACCAATGGTTAATTGGTGCACTTCTAAATTACCATTAACGCAGCCATCGAGTTGCAGTTCAGCGTCACAGGTAACATCCCCTGTAATAGTGGTGCTGTTGGCAATAATTGCAGGTACATCTGACTGCGTACTTTTAAAAGAGTTAAACAAAGTTACCTCGATATCACGGCATCCAATTTGAAAGCTTACTGATTGAATGCGCGGGTGATTTTAATTGGGTTTAGGTGTTTTTTACCTTGAATTACTTCATAGTGCAAGTGTGTCGCTGTACTTCTTCCCGTGCTGCCCATAAGAGCAATCACGTCGCCTTTATCGACCGTTTGTCCTTTTTTGACTTTCAAGGTATGAAGGTGACCATAGCGAGTTTTAATATTATTGCCATGTTTTAGCTCGATAAAGTTACCGTAACCGCCATTTCTTCCGGCTCGGACAACCTCACCAGCAGCAGGGGCGATGATTTCGGTTTTTACCCAACCTGCCATATCAATGCCCTTGTGATAAGCACGGCGGCCAGTTATGGGGTCTTTACGGTAGCCATACAAACTGGAAACGTAATATTTATCTTGAACCACTGGTAGGCTACTAGGCAGCTGGTTAACCAAAGCACTTAATTGCGCGTAGGTGGACTGCTGATCGATAGCAGTGATGAAGCTATCATCCACCAAGTTTAGTTCTGCTTGATGATAGGGGCCGCCTTGGGCAACTTGCTTTGGTTCTGAAAGCTCAACACCAGCCTCCTCCGCTGCTTGCTCTATGGCGGTGATGTCTTCAGCAAGTTTACTACTAATCGCTTCACTGGCGCTTTGCTGTTGTTGTAACAACGTTTCCGCGGCAGGGCTAAAGTCGACGTTCTGCGTTACAGCGAGGGTCTCGGTGTTGCTATTGGTTATTAAGGTTGGCTCATCGCCTGTGTCTAATAACGACGCTAATACTTGGTGCTGTTGAGCAAGCTTTTGCAAAGCGGTGTGCTGCTCTAGAAGTTGCTGCTCTAGCTGCTGTTTTTCAGCTTGCCATTTCGCTTCGCGTGTTGCTTGAGTTTGCTGCTGTGATGCCAGTAGTTGATTATTTTTGTAGAGCGCAACCGTGTTATTGAGCAACCAGATTGCCAATAGCAGCAATACCATTAAGGTACACGCTTGCAGCCATGCTGGTAAGCGTAATACTTTCATCTCAGCATCTTGGCGGATAATGAGTTGGGTAGGCTTAAACAGCTTGTTATATAGGCGCTTTAGTACTCGCAACATGAAACCTCAAAATTATAGTAGCGTTATACCAACCCGCATTAATACTTACTCAATTTGAGGGAGCAAATTCGACGCTAACTGCGTTAAAAATTTCTTATTTAGAACAACTAAATAGCAAAATTTTCGCCTTGTTATCGACAGAATTTTCTTGCCTCAAATAGACCACTTAATTAAGCGAATTGGTATGACACTTTAACAATTTTTATGCAAAATTCTAGTTTTACCAACAAAAAAAGGGCATGGAATAACCATGCCCTTGATTTAAAAGTAAATAAAATGTGCGATTATTTCGCTGGTAGAATCGTGCCTTCTACCGAGCCAAAACCGATACGATTAAAGCCGTCGGCTTCACACCAGCCGCGCATAATCACTTTATCGCCATCTTCTAAGAACTTACGCTCTTCGCTATTGTCTAGAGTGATGCTTTGTTTACCACCACGTGACAGTTCCAGTAATGAGCCTGCCTCTTCATGCTCTGGACCAGACTGAGTACCTGAACCCAGCATATCGCCTGGCATAAAGTTACAACCATTGACGGTGTGGTGAGTCACCATCTGCGCCACGGTCCAATAGCTGTGCTTAAAGCTTGATTCAGAAAGCTTGCTGGGCTTCGCGTTTTCGCTGCGCATTTTTTCTGTTTCTAGCAATACGTCCATACGAATATCAATGGCACCAGACTCACGGTTTTCACTCGACTCTAAGTAGTCCAGTGGTTGTGGGTCGTTCTCATCACGGTGCCAAGTAGTACGGTAAGGAGCTAGTGCTTCTGTGGTAACAATCCAAGGTGATACCGTAGAGGCAAAGTTTTTCGCCAGGAATGGCCCTAGAGGCTGGTATTCCCAAGCTTGTAAGTCTCGAGCTGACCAGTCGTTAAACAAACAGAAACCAAACACATGGTCCTCAGCATTTTTAATCGCGATTGAGTCGCCAAGCTCGTTGCCTTTACCAAGGTAAATACCCAGCTCTAATTCATAGTCAAGGCGCTTACACGGACCAAACGAAGGAGTGTCGGCGTCTGGCGCTTTGGTTTGGCCTTTAGGACGAGGGAACGTTTGACCAGAAACGTCAATAGATGACGCACGGCCGTGGTAACCAATGGGTACCCACTTGTAGTTCGGTAATAAAGGATTATCTGGGCGGAACAAGCTACCTACAGCCGTTGCGTGGTAGATTGAAGTATAGAAGTCAGTGTAGTCGCCGATGTGGCAAGGCAGTGAGTATTCCACTTCGTCTTGTGCCACGAGCGCGCCTTCTAACGCCGCTTGATGTTCAGAGCCCTCACGCAACGCACGAGAAAGTGCTAAACGCAGTGCCGACCAGTAGTTTTGGCCCATGCCCATAAACTCATTTAAAGCGGGTGCATTTGCTGCTTCGACGGCGGCCTGTGCTTCACCTGAAAAAAGCTTGGCTGCGGCAACCGCGCCAAGGTCTAGTACCTGATCGCCAATCGCCACGCCACCGCGAAATTCTTCATTGCTGTTCTTACGGCGGAATACGGCAAACGGTAAGTTCTGAATAGGGAAATCGGTGCCAGCTTGATTGGCGCTAGACACCCAGCTTTTCAATTGAATGTCGTGAGTTTCGTTAATATGAGACATTACTTTTCCTTTAATTTGGGCTTTGCACTTGAGTTATGGCCGAAACGCGCAAACTCAAGCCTGAATGCAAAATAATATCAATTCGCCTCAATAAGGCTAAATGATCCTAGGTGGTTTATGGTGTTTCGGTAAACCACAAAAAGCAGCTAAGGTTAGCTGCTTTTTTTATTGCATCAATGTGGTTTAGATTACGCCGCGGCGCTCTTGATCGCGCTCGATTGACTCAAACAGGGCTTGGAAGTTACCTTCACCGAAGCCACCGTCATCAACACGTTGGATCATCTCAATAAAGATAGGACCGAATAGGTTCTTAGTGAAGATCTGCAGTAGGTAGCAGTTTTCACTTTGGCTATCTACTAAGATTTGGTGCTCTTTGATCTTATCTTTGTCTTCTTTAACCCAAGGTACACGGTCAAAAATAGTGTCGTAGTAATGGTCAACAATATCTAAAGTGGCAATTGTGCTCTTGTCTAGCTTGTCGAGTGAGCCCACTAGGTCGTCTGTTAAGAACGCTAAGTGCTGCACACCAGGACCATTGTACTCGTCAAGGTACTCATCGATTTGGTTGTTGTTATCGTCTTTACCTTCGTTAATTGGAATAGAGAAGGTACCGCAAGGCGATTTCAATGCGTAAGACAGTAGCGCTGTTTTTTGACCTTTAATGTCAAAGTAGCGCACTTCGGTAAAGCCAAACACGTCTTTATAGAAGTTGGCCCAAGTTTCCATGGTGCCTTTGTAGACGTTATTGGTTAGGTGGTCGATGCACTTAAAGCCTTTGCTTTCAACGATTCTTGGCTCGTCTAGGTCAACAAAGTCTTGCTCATAAATAGAGCCTTTGTCGCCAAAGTTCTCGATGAAGTAAATTAGGCTGTCGCCAATGCCGTAGATAGCCGGGTAGGGTAAATCTTTGTGTGCCGAGTCTGTAGCAGGCTTCGCACCACGTTCAACCGCTGTTTCGAATGCTTTTTTGGCATCCTTTACACGCCAGCCCATTGAGCAGATTGCAGGACCGTGGCTTTTTGCGAACTCTGCAGAGAAGCCTTCACGCTCATTGTTCATTAAGAAGTGGATGTCGTTCTGATTGTAGTAAACGATGTCTTTGTCTTTAAACTTCTTTAGTTTTGAGAAGCCAAAGTCAGTGAACACTTTATCCATGTAATCTGCGTCTGGTGTCGCGTATTCGGTAAACTCGATGCCTTCAAGGCCAAGTGGATTATTTACTTCACTCATTGTAATACTCCCGCAATTAAGCACTGGGTGACTGTTTTTAATTTGTGCCATGGATGATTAATCAAAACAGCACAAAGGGGAAGATTTGCGCTATAAATAGTGGCTAACAGGAATGTAAATTTAGTTGCACAAAAGTCAGAAAAACTAAGCCCAGTTGACGGCAAGAGCGAGAAATTAATTTTAGCCTAAAAAATGTTTGCTTTTTATCCGGTTTGTTTGACTGTAATTGTGATTAATGATTTTTAAGTTTCTGTTTTTAATGGGTTATATGATTCTTTCTTATTTCGGGGTGGCGAGTCCCTTGAGGATGAGTTTGAAGCTGAAATGGCTTGGAATGGGGTAAGGTTGTATTTAAATCTTTACACTTTAGGGTGGTGAAGGGTGAAAACCACACCGAAAAGGTGTGGTTTTCGACTAAAATTATTGCTTCTCAGCGGTCACTTCTAGCTCTTCTGCCAGGTAATGTTCTTGGGTATGCGGTTCGTGCTGGCCTTCTGCGCCGTGCATCCACTCCACTAACTTATTACTGAGTAGGTACATAAGTCCGGCAGAAAGGAGTGCAACGCCACCTAAACCAATAAAGATGCTCATGGCGTTGTTCATGGCTTCTTGGCCTTCACCAATAAATGATCCCACAAGGCCCGCGAGTTTGTTAGCCACCGCGGTACATAAGAACCAAATCCCCATTAATAAAGAGGCTAAACGCAGTGGAGCTAGCTTGCTCACCATCGACAGGCCAATGGGCGACAGGCATAGCTCGCCAAGGGTATGGAACAGGTAAAATAGCACCAGCCAAATCATGCTGATCTGTAAGGTGTCGCCGCTGTTACCGCCTTCTGTTGCCAACGCTAGCATCATAGTTAAAAAGCCCAGCGCCAAGAACACCAAACCAATAGCAAATTTCACTGGTGAGTTGGGTTCTTTGTTATCAAGGCGCAACCAAATCATGGCCACAAGAGGAGCGAAAATGATGATAAAAAGCGAGTTCAGCGATTGGAACCACGAAGCGGGAATTTCAAAGCCCATAAATACACGGTCGGTGTAGTCATTGGCAAACAGGTTCATAAGGCCGCCGGCCTGCTCGAATCCCATCCAGAAAATAATAGAAAACACACTCATGGTGAAAATGACGCGAATACGGTCTTTTTCTTGTTTGGTTAATGGTGCTTTGGTTTGTGACTCAGACTGTTGCTGAGACAGCTTTGCAGCAGGCACTTTACCAATATCGCCAAGATACTTTTGGCTTAACAATAATTGCATCACGACTGAGATAACCATACCAATGCCCGCGGCAATAAAACCTGCCTGCCAATTGATAACGGCGGCCACGTAGCCGGCGATAAGTGGGCCTAAAGCACCACCTAAGTTAATGCCCATATAGAAAATAGTGAAAGCGCCATCGCGACGTTTGTCACCTTCTTGATACAGGTCACCTACCATAGTAGAAATATTAGGCTTAAATAAACCATTACCAATACAAAGTAGCGCCAGACCTAGATAAAAAACGTTTTCTTCTTGTCCTGCAACTACGCTGTGGGGAATACCCATGATAAAGTGACCGGCGGCCATCAGCACACCACCAATAATAATCGCTTTACGTTGCCCTAAAACATTGTCGGCTAACCAACCACCAAATAGCGGTGTGAGGTATACAGCCATGGTGAAGGTACCATAAAGGCTTAGGGCATCGGCGTTATTCCAGCCAAAGCCGCCGCTTTGCACTTGTGCAACCAAGTACAGCACTAAGATGGCACGCATGCCGTAGTAACCAAAACGCTCCCACATTTCGGTACCAAATAATAAGAAGAGCCCTTTCGGGTGACCCAGAAATTCTCCAGCCTTCGGAACTGAATTCATATGTACTTCCTAATCTAATCAAACTGTTGTATCTGGCCATGTTAATTGTGAGCAATCTATATTGAGTAGTGAGCAGCAAGTGCACATGCGCAATAAGCACAATCACTTTTCATTACAGATTGATGGGGTAAGCGCTAAGTTTTGGTTTTTTAACTATATTAAACTATAAAAATAAACCGCAACCACACACCTAAAACCCAGTTGTACTTTTTTTGAACGGGAGGCCAGTACCTATTACTATTAGCTTTTGTCGTTTGTAACGACTTACTAATTTAAAAAGCGCGTAAGTATACTCAGCTGGTGTTGCTAGTGGAAGAGCTGGGCGGCAGAAATAGTCTATATTGCGTTCAGTGGTTCAGGCCCAGATCAGATAGAAATTTGCATGGCAACATTATTGACAACCATTGGGAGAAGCGGTGATTTTGGGGGGGAGTAATTAGGAGGCGCAAACACAGCCCTAGAAAGGTTAGGGCTGTGCGTGGGAGCGGGTTTTACGCGTCTTGGCTTAAAAACGCTTGAATAAACTCTGTGGCTGCTAAAAAGTCTTGCTCCAGTTTGTCGCGCATTTGAATGAGCTGATCTGTTGTTAGGGTGTTTTCTTTACACATAGACTCAAATTCAGCGGCGGTAGCAGCGACTTGTTCAGCTCCTATGGTTTTGGATATCGATTTCAGCTGGTGGCAGGCTTCGATGATTTCTTCCTGGCTCATGGCAATAATTGCACCGTTAACGTCTCGAGTGAGCTGGCTGCTTTGTTCGAGGTACATTCTAAAGAAGCGGTTACGTTTGGCTTCATCGTAGTTAACGTACTTATCGAGCATATCGAGATTAATAGCCGGCTGCTCGCTCTGCTCTTGTCCCTCTACCTCTTCTGCCGCTGTAGGCTCATCCTCTACCTCAGAAACCACCGTTTGCTCAGCTGGGGTACTTGGTTGTGACGTGGCATTGTCATTATCAGCAGGTTTATCGCTTTGTTCGTCTACTACAGATTTATCACTTTGCTCATCCACTGCGGTGGTTTGCTGCTTTGCCGTAGCGGCTTTTTTAGTGTTACTCTCAGCGTACTTGTTTAGCGCTTTTTCTAAAATATTTAGCTCTACCGGCTTGGTGATGTAGTCATTCATGCCAGCCGCTTCACAGCGCTCTCGCTCACCTTTTAGGGCATTAGCCGTAACGGCAATGACATAAGGCTGATCGTAGTCATCAGACTGCTCGACAAAATCACGAATGTTTTTGACCATATCGTAGCCCGACATTTTAGGCATATGCAGATCGGTTAAGACGATAGGGAAGTGGTCCTGTTTCCAAAGTTGCAATCCTTCTTCGCCATTTTCGGCGACCTCTACACCATAGCCTAGCAAATGCAGCTGATCGGTTAAAACCTGCTGGTTAAGCATATTATCTTCGACCAATAACACCAGCTTATCGCTGGCTCTGGCTTCATCGACACTTAAAAAGTCATTGAGGGTCCGTGATGGTTTGAGCTCTTTTGGCTTATGCAGCCCTGCAGCAACCAACATTGAGGTCATAAAGCTCGACTTACACAGCGGCGATGCGTTGAGGTAGAAGATGCTCTTATGGTTCAGTGCCGCTTCGTCCATCTTGCTTAACACCACCACTTGTTGGTCATGATTCTCTAATGAATACACCAAAGTGCGTAATTGTTCATTGACCTTATCCATGCCATCGAGACCGTCGAGTACCCAGATCAACTTGTCATCATGTTGATGATCAGGTATTTCAGATTCATCAATCACAGCCACTTTAGCGCCCATAAACGACAAGTAGCGAGATAAAATACTCTTGCGGCCGTCATTGTTGGTAAGTAAGGCAACGCTGCGACCATTCAGCTCTTGTTTGTGTACATGGTTAACCCGGCCATCGACGCTAAAGGGCAGCTCGACAATAAACTCACTGCCCATGCCAATGTCTGAGTTCACTTGAATGCTGCCAAGCATTAGTTCGATTAAGCTTTTACAAATCGATAAGCCAAGCCCAGTACCACCAAATTCTCGAGTGATAGACCCTTCAGCCTGAATAAATGGGTTGAAGATTTCGCGCAATTGCGCCTTGGTCATGCCTTTACCATTGTCGGTAACGGTAAACCTTAAGGTGTAATGCTCGGAGGTATTTTGCGCCACTTCAACGGCGATCTTAACATAGCCCTGATGAGACTCGTCGGTGGTGGTAAACTTAATGGCATTACTGCATAGATTATAGAGTACCTGCCTAACACGTACGGTATCGCCCACTAGGTTGCTGGGGATGTCAGGGGCGATAAACAGTTGCAGGTCGAGTTTGCGCTTTTTAGCCACCGACGACAGCACTCGAGCGACTTCCTCGGTGGTTTCGGCAACAGAAAACGGGCTGTTATCAATTTTTAATTTACCCGCTTCAATTTTTGAAAAGTCTAAAATGTCATCAAGAATACCCAGCAATGAGAAGGCGGAATCTCGAATGATGGTACTAAGGCGATGTTGTGCGCCATCTAACTCAGTTTGACGCAGCAGGTCTATAGTGCCAATCACGCCATTCATTGGAGTACGGATCTCATGACTCATGGTGGCTAAGAAGGTGGTTTTAGCGTCACTGGCCCGCTCGGCATTTAATATGGCTTTTTCTAAGGCTATGGTGCGCGCCTGAACTTCGGTTTCTAAACTCTCTTGTAGTTGCTTGAGCTCGTTTTGCGTTGCTTGATCCGACTCGATGGAGGCTTGCACTTGCTGCAATAGGTTATTGATCACTTCGGCTATTTGTGCCAGTCCACCGCTGTAATAAGTAGCGATACTTGCTTTGTAGTTTTTCTCGGCAGTAACTTGTTCAATCTCAGTGATTAATTGCTCAATATGCTGGTTTGGTGCGCTCCCTAGTTTGCGCTGTAGTAAATAGGCCGCTATTAACGCAACAACGATGGCCAAGGCAAAAAAAGCATAGGATATAGAAGCGGAAGTGTCGCTCTGAGGCTTGGCTGGGGCGAGGGTTAATATAAGCTCGCCGACGTTTTGCTCATCTAACACCAGTTGCTGGTGGTGCACTTGCTGTTGTTCTTTATTGTAAGACTCTGTACGCCCAAGTGGCCCTACTGTGATAGAGGCGTCTTTGAAAATAAGGCTATTACTGCCCATTCCGGTGTTTATATAAAGTGCCGCATTAATATCAGGGTTACTGGCGCTGAACGCTTGAATTAGTTGTTTGGCGTCATCAAAGCCAAGTTGTGTTGTGATTCTAGCTAGAGGCGCGGCAAGCTGTTGTGCTTGTTGTGGTAGGTCAATGGTACTGCTACTCGAATCCGCGGGTTCTGATTTGGGAAGCAAATAAGCGCCTACACCACTGAGTAAGCCCACGAGTAACATGGTAATAACTAACAAGAGTAGACGACCATTTACCCCGTTGTTTGCATTCTCTGTCATGCTCTATCCTAAAACACGTTTATATACAATGAAGTTACCGTATCCTATCACCTAGTTTAACTTTTTACCTCTCGTTTTTATAGCTATCGGAAGTAAACCAGCAATAGACCTGTTTAACCTTATATAGTGCAATAATGCTTGGTTGTATTGCCAAGATTCGTTTGCCGCAGGTGGCGAGCTTAATTATAAAGTGCAACAATCGCTATGCCACCACTTGGCTGTCTGCGACTATGGCTTATGTATAGAGGCGGCATTGCGCTGAAAAGAGCAGTAAAGGCTGATTTTTCATCGAAAAAGCGGTATTTTAACCGCTTTGTCTGAAAACTGTGCAAACGATAAAGGTATTTAAAAAAAGGGTTGACTTAGCACCGCAAAACCCGTTTAATACGCCGCACGCCCAGATAGCTCAGTCGGTAGAGCAGAGGATTGAAAATCCTCGTGTCGGTGGT